>JBOGUE010000768.1:0-12208 GCA_050695955.1 Thermomicrobiales bacterium
AACCAGCACCAGTCCGGCGCCGAACAACTTGCCTGGAGGGAATGCCTCATCGAAGAAGAAGACCGAGAAGATGCCGCTGATGACCGGCAACAGCAAGCTGAAGCTCGTCGCCACCGCCGCGCCGCGCCGGGCGATCCCCCAGTTCCACAACATGTACGCCACGTAGACGGGTAGGACCGCCATGTAGGCAATCGCCAACCACGCTGACGCCGGCAGTTCCGCCCAATCCTGCCGCAGGGTCGCCGGCATGCCCACGACGAACAACGGGATCGCTCCGAAGAGGAGCGAATAGGCCGTGTAGGTCGCCGGAGGGTATTTCTGAACCAGCGGTCGATTTACCAACCCGTAGGCGGCAAACGACAGCGCGGCCCCGAGGCTGAAGAAGTTCCCCAGCAGCAAGCCGTCTCCTTCCCGCTTGTCGAGCAGAAAGACGACGACGCCGGCAAAGGCGATGCTCAACCCGATCCAGCCCGACAGGGTCGTCGGCTCCCGCCGCAACGTCAGCAGCAGCATCGTGAAAAACGGCATCAACGACTGCAACAGGGCGGCGGAAAAGGGCGAGACCCGATCGAGTCCGAGCACGAACCCGAGTTGATAGAGCGTGTAGCCGGTCAGGCTCGCTGCCAGAAAGCGCGGCAAATCCTCCCGCCGGATCGACGCGCCGCCTTCTTCCCGCCTCCCCGCCACGAACAGGACGGTGAAGGCCAGCACGACCATGACCAGAAACCGGGCGGAAGTAAAGGCGAGCGGATGGACCGATTCGAGCGCATCCTTGGTCACGACGAAGGTGGACGCCCAGAGACTCACGACCGTCAGCAGCGCCAGCTCCGGCGCAAAGGCCAGAATGTGTCGCCTGCTCCCCGTCGTTGCCTGCGCCTCGTGCGTCGTTGCCACGCCCCTGCTCACCCCTCTCATGCGCAACCGAGGACCGCATGCTCACTATCCCCGTGCCGGCGCGCGTCCGCTGCGAGCATCCGTCCCCTATAAAGACGTGTCGTCGTCTCGCCTGTCAAACGACGGGCCGAGTGCAAGCCGTCCCGCTCCGGCTCCGCGTGGAACACCGACGCCATCAGTCTTGCGTACTTGCGCACCGAACCGGATCATTCACTGTGTGCGATAAGCTGGATCGCGGCGGCTGTACTCTTCGGCATGGACAAATGGCAGACAGGAGCACGGTAGATGCATCTCGTTGGCACAATCGTCAAGCTTCAGGTCCAACAAGCGAGCCTGAAAGTCGGCCAGCCGCCGCGACGCCGGTATGACCCTGGACCGCTGATGGAGGTGCCGGCGTTGACACTCGACGGCGGCGGGGTCAACGGCTGGTCGGCCTCAGGCGACGCAATCGCCGATGTCCACCATGCCGCCCATCCGCGGACAAAGAACCGCGGCGAAAACGGCGTCTCGGTCGGCTTCACCTCCCACTATGACGCCATGCGCGAGCGCTTCGGTGGCCATTTAACCGACGGCATCGCCGGCGAGAACATCCTGGTGACCACGGAGCAGATGTTCAGCCAAGAAGACCTGCGGCGCGGCTTGGCCGTCGAAACCAAGGATGGCGCCCTTGTTCACCTCGAAGAGGTCATCGTCGCCACCCCCTGTGTCGAGTTCACCCGCTACGCTCTGCGCTTCCCCGACGACGCCCGCCCCGACGCGACCGTGACCGAGGCGTTGCAATTCCTCAACGACGGCATGCGCGGCTACTATGCCGCCTTCCGCGGCCAACCTACCCGCATCGAGCTCGGCAATCGCGTCTTCATTCCGTAATTCGCATGTACTCGTGCAGACGCGACTATACTCCTATCGACCGCGCAGTCAGGGCGACGGCGCGGAATCGTTAGGTCGCGTCCACGGCGAACGTGGCCGGCCGCCAGAGCAGGAGCGCACACGATGCTCGATCAGCCCGCGGGAGACACCCGGGTCTTCCTCTTCCACAGCGAGGACGCCGCCGGCGATCCGGGCGGCGCCATGGACAAGGTCAATAGCTGGCTCGGTAAGGACCGCTCGCAGACACAATACGCCAATCTCCGCGTCAAGGACATTTCGATTTCCTCGGACGGTAAGGGCGGCGTGTACACCATCGTCGTTTGCAGCCTCGGCCGTGCGGGCGCCGCGGCCGGACCCGGCCCAGCCGTTTAGCATCCGCAACCGAGTCTGGTCCAGGAGTCCATCATGCAGGGGCGGCCAACGGTGACAGCAGCGCGCGCCGAACGCGCGCTGGCCGCCCATGCCGGTCGCATCATCCTCCTTATGGGCCCGGCCACCTACCGGTCGGCCGCCTTCTTGACGGCCGCCGAGCGCCTCGACCTCGAAGTCGTGCAGGGCCTCGACCTGCCTGACGCGCTGGCCGCGCACTGGCACGTGCCGCTCGCCGTCGACTTCGCCAACCCGGACCAAGCGGCCGAGCGCATTGCCGCCTACGTCGCGGAGCACCCCGTTTCCGCGATCCTCGCCATCGACGACGGCGCGACCCTCGCCGCGGCCACCGCCAGCGCGAGACTCGATCTGCCCCATAACGACCCGGCGTCGGCCCTCGCGGCGCGCGACAAGCTGGTCATGCGTCAACGATTGGCCGCGGCCGGCGTCCCGGTTCCCGCCTTCCGCGAGATCCCGGCGACGGCCGATCCGGCGGCCATCGCCAATAAGATCGACTACCCCTGTGTTGTCAAGCCGCTTCGACTCTCTGGTAGCCGGGGCGTGATCCGGGCCGACGACCCGACCTCGTTCGTCGCGGCGTGCGAGCGCACCCGTCGCATCCTGGTGGGAGACGGCCACCGGCCGGAGGAGATGAGCCTGCTCGTCGAGCGATTCTTGCCTGGAGTCGAGGTCGCGCTCGAAGGGTTGCTCACGAACGGCGACCTCCGTGTCCTTGCCCTCTTCGACAAGCCGGACCCACTCGACGGGCCCTTCTTCGAGGAGACGATTTACGTCACCCCGTCGCGCCTACCGGAGGAGACGCGGGCAGCCATCGCCCAACGGGCGGCCGCGGCCGCGGCCGCCCTCGGCCTGCGCGAAGGCCCGGTCCACGCCGAACTGCGGATCAACGACGCGGGTGTCTGGCCGATCGAACTGGCGGGCCGGTCGATCGGCGGGCTCTGCTCGACGATCCTCGAATTCGGCGCCGGTCTGTCGCTGGAGGAGGTGATCCTGCGTCATGCCGTCGGTCTGCCCCTGCCGGCGAC
Source organism: Thermomicrobiales bacterium (assembly GCA_050695955.1). Lineage (GTDB taxonomy): Bacteria > Chloroflexota > Chloroflexia > Thermomicrobiales > UBA6265 > JBOGUF01. The sequence continues at coordinate 3,180 of JBOGUE010000768.1, forward strand.
CGAGCGCACCGGCGCGGCGGCCGGCGTGATGATGATCCCGATCCCGAAGCGGGGCATCCTGAAAGCCGTCGACGGCCGGGAAGACGCCTGCGACATCCCCGGCGTCACCGGCCTCGAAATCACCGCCAAGCTCAACTACCCGATCGCGCCCCTCCCCGAAGGGTCGAGCTACCTCGGCTTCATCTTCGCCCGCGGTGAAACGCCCGACGAAGTAGAAACGGCCATACGACAAGCGCACGCGCGTTTGCAGATCCGGATTGACCCGATGATTGAGTTATCACAGCTATCAGCCGTTAGCCACTAGCCTTCAGCCGAAAACACGCGACCCGACATCCCGAGCAACGTCGAGGCATCTGCCCCTCAATAGCGACGCCTCGCATCGGAGCCAGATGCCTCGACGACCTCCGAAACACGGCAAGACAAGGGAGAGGGCGCGGCTCAAGCAGGGAATGAGCGGCGGTTCGCGGCTACCGGCTTTCGGCTTTCGGCTTTCGGCTACCGGCTACCGGCTGAACGCCATTAGCTGGTAGCTGGTAGCTGGTAGCTGGTAGCTGATAGCTGATAGCTCGCCTATTTCTTCCGCGCCGGGGCTTGGCCGCCCTTGGCCCCGCCCTTGGCGCCGGAGCCGGGTGGCACCCAGCCCTCTGGCATCCGGGCGTCCTCGCCGAAGAAGAACTCCTCCATCTGCTCGCGGAGGATTTTGCGGGTTTCGGGGTCGGCGGGGTTGAGGCCGTAGTGGTTGATCAGGATCGTCATGTGCGGCTGCCACAGGGCGAATCCTTCCGCCGAGACATGCTCGAAGATACGTTGACCGAGATCTCCCGGAAAGGGCGGCTTCTCTAGACCCGGGAGCTCCCGGCCGATCTTGACGCACTGGACCAATTGCGGCATCGATACGCTCCCTGATGGCTGTTGGTACGAGACAGCGAGACCACGCAACACCGAGCGGCTGTCACCCAGAAACGGAACCCTAGTGGAGAGCGCGGGATGATGTCAAACACGTCCGGCAAATCGCCCCAACCGATCGTCTTTTTCGGCATGCGCTGCGCGTTCTCGGGGCCACCCCTCGCGGCACTGCTGGCCGCCGGGCACGATGTCCGCGCCGTCGTCCTGCCGGGCGCGCCATTCGGACCGGCGGTTGTCCACCAATCACCCGCACGCGCGCTCCCGATTGTGGGTCGCCGGGACGATGACCTGGACGACGTCGCCCAGCGCGCTGGCATTCCAATGATCTCGATCCGCGACCCGCGACACCCGGACGCTATCGAAACCATCGCGGCCCTGCGCCCGGCGATGATCGCGGTCGCCTGCTATCCCTGGCGACTGCCGCGCGCCATCCTCGACCTGCCACTGCTCGGCTGCCTCAATGTCCACCCCTCGTTGTTGCCGGTCGGCCGCGGCCCGGAACCGATCTTCTGGACCTTCCGCCGTGGCGAGCGCGAAACCGGGACGACGATCCATCTCATGGACGAACGGTTCGATGCCGGCCTGATCCTTCTCCAGGAACGCATCGCCGTGCCCGGCGGCGCCCGCGCCCGAGACATCGAACGCCAACTCGCCACCATCGGTGGTCGCCTGCTCGTCGAGGCGATCGATCGGGTTGTGGCTGGGTCTGCCCGGAGCTTCCCGCAAGACGACACCCTCACCACTGCCGCGCCCTATCCCACCAATGACGATTACGTCGTTGCCACCGATCGCCCGGCCCGCTGGGCCTTCAACTTCGTCCGCGGGGTCGCCCCGCATGGCGGGCCGCTACGCCTCCACGTCGTCGCGACAGGCGAACAATTTCCGTTACTGGATGCGCTCGACTGCACAGAAAACGGGCGCCTGGACGTGCCCGCCCTGCGCCATGGCAACATCCTCACGGTCCAGTTCCATCCAGGCACCGCCCGCTTCATTCTCCACACCTAGCCAGCCAATCTCGCACTTTCCGCCTTTCTCCTTGCCGCCTTGCCGCCCTTGCCGCCCGCCACGTTGACACCGAGTAACAGCCTGTGGGATAACCTCACTTCACCGGTTATTGTCGCGTGTGGTTGTTTGGCTGCAGCCGCGTGAACGCGCTTGACCGGTCGTCCACCGCCGATCGAGGGACGGCGCCCTGGGCCCTGAACGGTCCATCACGGGCCACGATCTTTGGTTTTCACGAAACCGAATACCGCGCATCGCTGGTGACGCGATCGCCGCCGACCCGCCGCCGGGCGCAGGGTCCGCCACCGTCTTCTCTCCCTTGCGGTGGTCCCAACGCCGGGTACGGGCAAAGGAGCGACACGCCGTGTCGACCGCTTCACGCCGCCCAGAGCGCCGCCTGTTCTTCAGGTCGCGGCTCTGGATCGTGGCCGTGCTGATACTTACGACGTTTGGCGCCGTCTTTCTGCCTCCGGCGCGTGAAGCCGCCGCGGCCCCTGCCTGGACTACAACCTGGCTCAACCTGCGGACCGGTCCGGGCACGAACTACGACGTGATCCTCGTGATGGAGCCGGGGGCCTACGTCGAGATTGTCCAGAACAAACAGAACGGCTTCTACCGGGTGCGCTACCAAGGCGTCTCCGGTTGGGCCGCCCTGCAGTACCTCGACCGGAGCGGCGGGGGCGGCGGTGACGATGGCGGCGGAGACGACGGCGGGGGCGGCGGGGGCGGCGGCAACACCACCGTGACCAGCACGCTGAATCTGCGATCCAGCCCGTGGGGCTCAGTCATCACGGTCATGCCGGCCGGCGCGTCCGTCACCGTCACCGGCAGCGGGCAGAACGGCTTCCTGCCGGTGACATACAACGGCAGGAGCGGTTGGGCCCATTCCGACTACCTCGACACCGGCGCCTCCGGGCCAGGCGCCGCGCCCGCACCCCCCTCCGGTCCCGCGGTCGGCAGCGCGACCGTGACGAGCGCGCTCAACCTCCGCGCCGGCCCAAGCACCGGCACGTCCGTCTTGGCGGTGATGCCCAGCGGCGCGACCGTCGAGATCCTGGGCGATCCGCGGAGCGGTTTCTACCCAGTCCGCTACAACGGCACGGCTGGCTACGCCTACGCTGACTACCTCAGCCTCGGCGGTGGTGATGGCGACGGCAACGGCGGCGGCGATGGCTGGACCGAACAAGAGATCATCAGCATCATCTACGCCGCGGCCGATCAATACGGCCAACCGCGGGCAGACATGCTTCGCGTCGCCCGCTGCGAATCGGGACTCGATCCTTCGCAGGTGACGCCACCCTACCAGGCCAGCGGGCTCTTCCAGTTCCTGCCTGGCACCTGGGCGACCACCCCATACGCCAACGAGAGCATCTTCGACCCCGTCGCCAGCGCCAACGCCGCCGGCTGGATGTGGTCCGTCGGCCGCCGCGGCGAGTGGGTCTGCCAGTAGGGGTTAGAAGTCAGGAGTCAGGAGTCAGGGGTCAGGGTCCTTCCCGTCGATGGGAGGGACCCTTCCTGTGCCCGAGGGCATCGCGCCCAGCATGTCCAGTGTGATTTCCGCCCCGCCGTGCTAGCATCGACGGCAATTGCGGATGGCCGGCGCACACGCCGGACCGTGGCTGGGGAGGATCAAAAAGGGTGGGACGCGCACAGACGCGCTCGGCGTCGGCGGACGCCGGGGAGTCCGCCGCGCCGAACGGGGCAGCCACCGGACCGACCACGACGGTCACCAAAATCGAGCTGCCTTGGCGCACGATGGCCAGGGTCATTCTGCTGCTCGTCCTCATCTGGCTGCTCTTGGAACTCTGGTCAACGCTCCTCCTCGTCATTGTGGGATTGCTGCTTACCGCCGCGCTCTATCCCGCCGTCACCTGGCTGGAAAAGCGCGGCCTGACGCGCGGACGCGCGGTTGCCGTGATTTTCTTCGGTCTCCTCGCGCTCGTCTCGCTCTTGCTGCTGCTCGTCATCCCGCCGATGGTCGAGGAAGGCGCCGACTTCGTCGAGGACCTGCCGGCCCAGGTCGAGCGGACGCAGGGCCTCCTGCAAGATCGATATCCCTCTGTCTACACACGCCTCGAAGAGTTCGCGCAACGGCAGGCGGAAGAAGGCGTCAGCATTCCACTGCCCGTGCCGCAGGTGCTCTCAGTCGGCGCCGGCATCATTACCGGACTCAGCAACATTCTGATCGTGGTGGTCATCACCGCGTACTTGCTGACGGGCGGCGGCCGCATCTATCGCTGGCTCGTGCGCTATCTACCGAACCACTACGAGACAAGGGTGCGCCAGACGCTCCCAGAGATCAGCCGGGCCGTCAGTGGATACGTCGCGGGGCAGCTCGCCCTGTGCACCCTTTTCGGCATCTTCACGCTCGCCGTGCTCTCGATCGTCAGCGTGCAGCAGGCCCTCTTCCTGGCGCTCCTTGCGGCGATTATGGATGCGATCCCGATGATCGGCGTCGTTATCGCCACGATCCCCGCCGTGCTGATGGCACTGGTCGAAGGGTGGGTACCGGCATTGATCGTATTCACTGCCTATATGCTGTACCAACAGCTTGAGAACTACGTCCTGTCGCCCCGCATCTTTGGCAACCGTCTCCAACTTTCGTCATTCGCCATCCTCATGGCGGTGCTCATCGGCGGGCAGTTGCTGGGGATCCTCGGCATCTTCCTGGCGTTACCAATCGCCGCGGCAATCCCCGCCCTCGAACGAATCTGGATCACGCCGCTGCGGGAGGCTTCGATGGCCGAGTCTGCCGTCCCAGCCGGCGGCGCGTCCGGCCCATCCCCTACCGGACAAACGTGACGATCGTCCGCGACTAGCGACGCCTCGCAATCGTGCATCACACCCAGGTCCCAGGTCCTCATCCCATCGCTCGACGGCTGGTAGTACACTTTTGACGGCGCGGCGCGGCGTTTGCACCCGCACTGCGCCCACCACTCCGTCCTTTCTATCTTCCCGCCACAAGGGAACAAGGGGTTCGCACATGACGACAGCAACGCCGGGTCAGATCGAGCTGACCAAAGAGGTAATCATCGACGCATTGCGGCCGGTCAACGACCCGGAGATCGGCCAGGGGCTCGTCGAGCTCGGTATGATCCCCGATGTCGAGATCGACGGCCGCAACGTGCGGGTCAACGTCGAGTTGACGACGCCGGCCTGCCCTCTGCGCGGCAAAATCGAATCGGACATCCGTGAGGCACTGGAGACGTTCCCCGATATCGGCGAGGTCACCTTCAAATGGTCCTCGCGCGTTCGCTCCAGCGGCGCTGGCCGCTCGGACGCGCAACCGATCAAAGGCGTCAAGAACACGATCGCTGTCGCCTCGGGCAAGGGCGGCGTCGGCAAGTCCACTGTCGCCGCCAACATCGCCGTTGCTCTGGCGCGGGCCGGGGCATCGGTCGGGCTGCTCGACGCGGACGTCTACGGTCCCAGCGTGCCGCTGATGATGGGCGCACACGATAAACCACAGATGCGCAACAACCGGATCGTCCCGCTCGACGCCCACGGCGTGAAGCTGATGAGCATCGGCTTCATCCTCGACCCCCAAAAGGCCCTCATCTGGCGTGGGCCGCTGGTAGCACAGCTCATCCGCCAATTCGTCAACGACGTTGATTGGGGCGAACTGGACTACCTGATCATCGACCTGCCGCCCGGCACCGGCGACGTCCAACTCACCCTCGTCCAGACGATCCCCATCTCGGGCGCGGTGATCGTCACGACGCCGCAGGATGTCGCCCTCGCCGACGCCATCAAGGGCCTCAGGATGTTTGAAGAGGTCAAAACACCGATCCTCGGCATCGTCGAGAACATGAGCGGCTTCCTCTGCCCCTCCTGCGGCGAGACGCACGACATTTTTGGCGCCGGTGGCGGCAAGCGCGTCGCCGAGCAGAACAACGTCGAGTTGCTCGGCCAGGTCCCGATCGAGCCGCGTGTCGTCGCCGGCGGCGACACCGGCGTCCCAGTCGTTGCCTCCGCCCCCGACTCGGCCACCGGCAAAGCTTTCCAGCACGCGGCGGAGCGAGTCGCCGGCCGCCTCAGTGTCGAGGCCGCCAAGAAGCCCCGCAAGGCGACGTTGATGCTGAAGTCGGTGCGGTGAGACGAGCCGTTAGCCGTCAGGGGCGGTCCACGTTTGAGGATGCTGTCTGCATGACGTTAGAAGCGCGGGTCGAGCTGTTTGACAGGAGGGCTGCTTCGTACAATGCGTCACTGTCCGGCGGATCGTGACAGCAATAAGGCACGGCAAGAAACGGTCGGGGGCGGTTTGGAACCGGTGGGGCCGATCGCTTGTAGAAGGGGTGATCGATTCGCACGGATAGGAGGGAGCCCGATGATCGCCCAATCGTTCTCACGCCGGTTCGCCGTCTGTCTTGCCGTGGTCTTGCTGCTCGCACCCGCCGGCGCGCTGGCCAAGCCGGGCCACGAGGAGGCCTCCGGACCAAACATCTTCACCGTCCGGCCGGAAGGTTCCTCCGGCCCCCTCGTCGCCTACGACATGGCGAGCGGCGCCGCCCGCTACGAGCTACCGGCCGGGATGCTTGCCGCCGACGGCAGCCGCTACGCCGCCGCGGCAAAGGACGAGGGTGGCACGCTGATCCATGTCTTCGACATGAGCACCGATGCTCTCCGCTGGCAGTTCCCGTATAACGGGCGGTGGAACGTGCGCGGCATTTCGCCGACCGGCCGCTGGGTCGCGTTGATCCGCATCCCGAGTGACTCCGACCGCGCTGCCTGGACGGCCGCGGACACCTGGCAAACCGACGTCCGCATCATCGACACCGACACCGGGTTCGTCGCCAATCAATTCAGCCTCGATGGCAACTTCGAGGTCGAGACGATCTCCCCCGACGGCAATTCCCTCTTCCTCGTCCAGCATCTGCCGGCGATCAATCCCGACCACTACCTGATCCGCCTCTATGACCTCGCGACCGAAGCGCTTGATCCGAACGCGCTCCGCGACAAGAAGAACACCGATGAGATCATGGCTGGTCTTGCCTGGGAGGGTGTGGCTTCGCCCAACGGCCAATGGCTGCTGACCCTCTACCTCAATACACTCAAGGACACCGCCTTTATCCACACTCTCGACCTGATCAACAGCTACCCGGTCTGCATCGACCTGCCGTCGACCCAGAACGATATGGAGTCGCTCAAGGCGTACACGTTGAGCTTGTCGCCCGACGGGCAGACGGCGTATGCCGCGAACGCGGTCCTCGGCGTCGTGGCGGAGGTCGATTTGTTCAACCGAGTCGTGCGGCACGTCGCCACCTTCGCGCCGGAGGCGATCGCGGTCGGCGGCGAGCGGCAGCAGAGCCGGAGCGCGATGTCGCCCGACGGCAGCCGACTCTACTTCGCCACGGGCCGCACCGTCTGGGCCTACGACACCGCCTCGGCGGAAATCGCCGCCTCGTTCCCCATCGAGACGACCGTCGCCGGCCTCGGCGTCAGCCCAGACGGGAATCGACTCTTCATTGCGGGCAAGGACGCTTCGCCCGCGATCATGGCCATCGACACCGCGACCGGCGCGCGGGTGACATTGCCGCGGGCGTAGTGTGACGGTCCCCCCGGCCCCCTAATTCTGGGAGAGACGGCCCCCTCTTCCGATACGTCGGAGAGGGGGCTTTTCTGCGCACGGACAAGCTGATTTTGCTCTGACCTCCGTTCACGCCCTCGGCGTACAATCCGCGGCCATGGTATGTCCGCTGGGGATTCTGTGGTCAGTGAAGGAATGAGGAAGAACATGGCAGGTTCAGAAGTCCGCGCGCGGCTCGTCGATGGCTTCACCGGATTGATCAGCGCGCGGACACACGCGCTCACCGTCGATCGTAGGGTTGAGCGCGGCGGCGCCGATTTGGGATTGTCCGGTGGCGAACTACTTCTGGCCGCGCTCGGTGGTTGCTTCTTGACGACGCTAGCCGGGGCCGCCGAGGCACGCGGCATCACGGTGCACCGGGTCGACGTCACCGTCCGTGGCCTTGAGGCCCCAGGGCCGTCTCGGTACACGGACGTGACGATCGATGCCGATGTCGATGCCGATGCGCCCGACGAGGAGATCGACAAGCTCTTGCTGATCGCCGAGCGCGGTTGCACGGTCTCCAACACGCTCAAGTCTGGCGCGAGTATCACGGTCAGCCGGCGCGGGGTCGCCGCAATCGCAAGCTGACCCGCTCCATTCCGTATGCTCCCTCCCGTCATGCCGAGCCGCGAGGAATCGTCCCGTTCTTCATGCGGAGGCGAGATTCCTCGTGGACTCCGGACCTCGGAATGACGGAGTGGGCGCGCGGCCTAGCGTTCGGCTTCGGCGAGGCGTTTGATGGTCGCCAGGCGGACGTCCCAATCGGCGGCGATGCGCGCCATCCGGCGGGCAGTATCGCTGAGGCGTTCCGGGCGGACGGCGTAGCGCACCTCGCGTCCCTGGCGGTAGCCCGCGACGAGGCCTGCCCGGTCGAGGATCGCCAAATGCTTGACAACCGCCTGGCGGGAGACTGGCAACTCGCCGGCGAGGGTGGTTGCGGTCGCCTCGCCGCGCATGGCCAGGGCGTCCAGGATCTGCCGGCGAGTCGCGTCGGCCAGCGCCGCGAAGAGGTCGTCCTCCTGCTCGATCATCACCGTCCTATTATGCGGCCAACCGCTCGACGTACGACTTCAGTTCGGTAAGACCGCCCTGCCAGCCCTGGGTGTTCTCCTCGATGCGGGTCCGCTTCTCCTCCTCCGGCACCGCCAGGCTGGTAAACCCGCTCTCCACGACGCGCAATCGCGTGCCGTCGCCCTCGGGGCTGAGGATGAACTCGACCAGCGTCGAGTTGCCGTTGCGCGGTTCCTCGTCGGCCGGGTACGCCCCGCGGTAGGAGAAGAGGCGGTACGGCTCGACCTGCTCGATCCGGGCGAGATAGGTACCGTGTTCCTCCCAACGCATGACGATCAGACCGCCCGGCCGCAGATCGACCTCGGCCCCCGCGTGCGCGAACCACTGCCCAATATGCTCCGCTTCCGTCAACACCGACCACACCCGCTCGACGGGCGCCGCAATCACCGTCTCGCGCTCAATCTGTTCCGGGACCATGAAACACCTCCGAAAAATCTCGGCTCCATCACCAGACGTGCAACCGAATAGTAGCACGTACCGT
>JBOGUE010000769.1:0-5142 GCA_050695955.1 Thermomicrobiales bacterium
CTGAAGCACGACCTGATCCGGGTCGTCGCCGGCATGATCCTGATCTCCAATGCCGCCAACCTCTTCATCATGTCCGCCGGGCTGTCGAAGGGAGTGGCGCCGATCCTGCCGGCGCCGGTGGGCGAAGAGATCAGCGACCCGTTGGTGCAGTCGATGACGCTAACGGCGATCGTAATTAGCTTCGCCGTCGCGGCGCTCCTGCTCAGCATCGTCTACCGCGTCCACCACTCGCACCGGTCCATCGATATCGAGCAGTTGGCCGAGGCGGAAGAACAGCAAGCCACCCTCTCCGACGTTGAGCTACCGGCCGTGCTGGAACCGGTGGAGGTGCAGGAATGATGCTCGTCCTGCCCCTGGCCATCGCCTGGATCGGCGCGGTCGCCATCGCCATCCTCGACGGGCGGCGACGCTGGGTTGGCTGGCTCGCGGTCACCTGCCTGGCGGGCAGCTTCGGCGCGCTGGTGGTGCTCGGCGTCGAGGTCTTCGACAAGGGCGCGCGGCAGGAGGTCGCGGGCGGTTGGGAGCCGGGGGTCGGCATCGTCCTCCACGCCGACGCCCTCGGCGTCGTCTTCGCTGTCCTCTCGATTGGCGTCCTGCTGACCGCGCTTGTCTTCGAGGTCCTGGGCGGGGTGCGCTCGCGCTCCTTCCCGGCACTTATTCTCTTCATGGCGACCGGGCTGACCGGGCTCTTCCTGACCGGCGACATCTTCAACTTCTACGTCTTCTTCGAGATCGCCATGATCTCGGCCTACGCCCTCACCGGCTATGGGGAGGAGCGGCGGCAATGGCGGGCGGCCGCCATCTTCGCCATCGTCAACTTGCTCGGTTCGGTTCTCTTCCTGATCGCCATCGCCGCGCTCTACCACTTGACGGGGCGGCTCGACATGTTTGGCGTCGGCCAGCGGGCGCAGGTCGTGGCCGAGAACCCGGCGATCCAGGTGGCGACGCTGATTTTCATTGCCTTCGGCGTCAAGCTCGGTCTCTTCCCGTTCCACTTCTGGCTGCCGGCCGTCTACACCAGCACCCGGCCGGCGGTGGCGGCGATCCTGGGCGGGGCGCTCGCCAACATCGGCAGTTATGGGCTGCTCCGCTTCGGGGCGGGCATCCTACCGCGGGAATTGGAGTTCGGGGCGCCGGCCCTGTATGCGCTCGGGGCGATGAGCATTATCTACGGCGCGATGCAGGCAATCTCGCGCCATTCGGTCTCCGAAGTCATCGCCTACTCCGCGATCGGGCAGGTCGGGTACATCATGCTCGCGCTGGCAATCGGCGGGCAGGTTGGGTTCACCGCGGCCGTGCTCTACGCCATCGTCAACTCCATGAACAAGACGCTTCTCTTCCTCTCGGAAAACCTGCGCGGGTGGCTCGTGGGGGCGGCGTTCGTCGTCGGGGCGTTCAGCGTGGCGGGAGTGCCGCCGGCCGCCGGGTTCTTCGGTAAGGCGGCGCTGTTCCGCGCCGGGATCGGGGAAGAGAACGTGGGCGGCAGCGTGGCGCTCGTCGTCCTCATCTTCGGCGGCGGGCTCCTCTCGCTCGTCTACATGTTTCAGATCTACCAGGCCCGCTTCTGGACCAAGGAGGCGCCGGCCGACGCCACAACACCGGCCGCGGCCGGGCCGACTAGCCCGCTTGCGCGCCGGGTCGTTGTCGTCGCTTTGGCCGTGCTCGTATTGGCTGCCGGTGTCTGGCCGGAACCGCTGCTGACGGTGAGCGAGCGCGCGGCGCAAGCGCTGGGCGGGGGGGCGCCATGAGACGCGCGTTGGTCTGGATTCCTGCCCTCGCTGTCATCTACGCGCTGACGCTGGCGAGCTTCGACCCGTGGGACCTGGCGATCGGGGCGGTGCTCGGCGCGGGCGTCATGGCGGTATTTTGGCGGTTCCCATTGACGGAAGCGGCAGGCGGCAGGCGGCAGGCGGCAAGCGACGCCAACTCATCGGCCGTCCGCCGTCCGCCTTCCGCCGTACTTTGGTTCTGGCCGTTTGTGGCGGTCATGGTCTGGGAGGTCGTCAAAGGCACCTGGCAGGTCGCGCTCGTCGTGCTTGGTCGGCGTCCGTCTGATCGGGCGGGCTTCATCGCGATACCGATCGGGGAGCGCACACCTCTCGGCGTCGCGGTCTTCGGCATCGCGACGACCCTTTCGCCGGGGTCGGTGCTGGTCGACGTCGATTGGAGCGAAGGGACGATGCTCTACCATGTCTTGGATGCCTCGGACCCCGACGCGATCCGCGCCCAGTTCGCCTGGTTGTACGAGCGGTGGCAGCGGCGCGTCGTGCCGTAGGCGTCAGGCGACAGGCGACAGGAGAACGACGAAGGGAGCGATGACCATGGGCCAGCGTTTGGCATCAGCTTGCTGCATCGCGTGGCCGTCTGTTCCTGTCGCCTGTCGCCTGTCGCCTGTCGCCTTTAGAGGACGGTGACATGCACGAAGCGGTCTTCTACGTGGCGGCAGTGTGGACGACGGTATTGATGGGGGCGTGCGTGCTGCTGGTGATCAAGGCGCGGTCGACGCTGGTGCGGATTTTGGCGCTGGACGCGGTGACGCTGTTGCTGATCGCGACACTAGTGCTCGGCGCCGGGTCTCAACGATCGGCGTACTACCTGGACGCGGCGCTGATCCTGGCCCTGCTCTCGTTCGCCTCGACGATCGCGGCGGCGCGCTACCGGGCACTGGGAAAGGTCTTCGGATGAGCCTCACCGATCTGAAGCCGTGGATCGCCGACGCGCTGGTGCTGCTCGGCGTGGCCGTGATGACGATCGGGGTCGTCGGCATCTACCGGATGCCGGACGTGGCGACCAAACTGCACGCGGCGAGCAAATCGGTCTTCCTCGGCGTCGTCTCCTTCTGCGCCGCGACGCTGGTGACCGGCCAGGCGGAGATCATCTATCGCGTGCTGCTCATCGCCGCCCTGCTCCTGCTGACCACACCCGTCGCGTCTCACGTCATCGGCCGGGCGGCGTATCTGGTGGGCGAGATGGAGGCCGCTGAGGAGGTAGAGGAATCGTAGTCGAACTAGCTAAGCGTAGGCATACGGACGTCGACGAGATTCGAGGCACGCCGGATCTGTTCGTTGTCCCACGTAATGAGTGCCACATTGAGTTGCAGCGCCAGGGCAACGTAGATAGCGTCCGCGCCTCGCAGAAGGAGTCTTGCAGAGAGTTGAGCGGCTGATGCCGCGAGTTCTCGATCAATCTCAACCAGATTCAGGGTCGGATCACGCAACATGGTTATGAGTGCGCGCTGACCTACGCCGGGCAGCCGATGACGGCGAGCAACCGACCCGGCAACTTCAGAAAGCAGCAGCACCGGTGCTGCAAACTCGCCTCCGCGAAGGTTCCATTCTCTGGCCCAAGCGTAACTGACCGCGTGATTCACGTCGTCAACGACAATTGAGCTAACCCAGACGCTCGCATCGACGATGATCACAGTTCACGCCGATCTTGGGCGACAGCCTCCGCGGCAGATACCCCTTGTGGCCAGCCGCCGCTGAGTTCGGCGATGAGCTTGTCGCGTTCGGCCAAGACCTCTTCGATGCGGCGACGATCGAGTTTCTTCTTCGCGGGGATCACATGAGCCACGACTCGGCCCCGCCGGGTGATGTCAATGGTATCCCCATCCTCCTCGACGCGCCGGACAATGGCGCTCGCCTGCGCCTTGAGTTCCTTGATCCCTACTTGCGTCATTGGTCATCCTCCAAATGCTAATTCGCGAAGTCACGCCGAATGTCGGCGATGACATCTGCCGCCGTCAGCCCCTTCGGCGTTGGTTTGGCGATTTCAGCAATGAACTGATCAAGCTCGGCGAAATACTGAGCGATCTCTTCGTCCGTGACATCGCCGGCACCCGGTTCTGGCAGACGATTTCCTCGGTGCGGTGTCGACTGTTCGGCGCTCTCACCTGACCCATCAGACGATGACGCTGTCATGACAATGTCACTCCCTGATGCCGACGCGCTCCATCAATACTCCAAAGGTGGTTACAATCGTGACCACTTCATTTTAGCACGCAGCGCGGCGCTTGACACCGAAACATCTCAGGATAACGATAGACCCGTCGCACTTCGCTTGGCGGCGCAAAAAGGAATTGGGCGCGGGAGGGTAAGGCGATGGACGTCGGCGTCGGCACCTTCAACCTCAACAACCTCTTCTCGCGGTTCACGTTTCGGGCGGATATCGAGACGACGACCCCGGCCAACCCCGGCATCGCCGGGGTGTCAGGCATGGCGGCCGGAACGACCGCCGCGCCGACCGAGGAGCCGATGGCGTCCTCTGCCTTCGGCGATGGCAGCCTCTTTGTCCTGTCGGGCGGCCAGGGCGGGAGGCGGGAGGCGGCCAGGAGGCCAGGCGAAAGACCGGGGATACATGCCCGGTCTACCTATGCGCGACGAAGTCCCGCCGGGACTATGGTTGGATGCTTGATTACCACAGCCTCGGAGAGGCTTCGTCAGGCGTAGACCGGGCCTTCAGCCCCGGTCTCTCGCCCCGTCCTTGCCGCTCTATCCTTCCGGAATCTGAGTCAAGAGGCTGACGCTGGTGACGGATGTCTCGGCGATAGGCTGGCTGCCGGGTTGACTCACATCGGTTAGGGTTTGGAAGTAGATGACCAAGATGTCCGGGGGGAGCGTGCCGGTGCCGTAGGGAACGCTGGCCAGGGCGTCACTCAGGTAGTGGAAGGTCATCAAGGCAGTCGGCCCATCGGGGGTCGGCGGCGCGAAGTAACCACCGGCGAAGGTGAAGTCGGCGGGGAGGAAACGCTCGGCGATGGCCTTGGCCTCATCCTCGGTGGCGCCGTCGCCGCCCCAGGCGAATTCGAGGTAGACGACGACGTCGTCTGCTTCGGTCTTGCTCCCCTCGTAGGCGACGTAGATCATCCCCTCCTCGGTGCCGTAGGCGTAGACCTCGTCGTAGATCGCCGGCGGCGTCTCCACCGGCTCACCGGGACCGTACTCCGCTTCAAACGCGGCGCGGGTCAAGCCCAGACCGCCGGAGTCGATCGAACCATCCTCCTGGGCGCGTGCGTGCGGAAATCCAACGGCAGAGACAGCCACGACACAGCCAATCAAGATCGCGAACCGGGCGATGGGCAAACGCATAGGTCCCTCCTATTCGGCGTCGCCGTGTTCCATGGTCCATGGTCCATGGTCCATG
>JBOGUE010000770.1:0-6272 GCA_050695955.1 Thermomicrobiales bacterium
CCGTTCATCATTATGACGAGACGATCAGCGCGTTCTCATAAACCGCAACCGCTTCGGCCAGTTCGATGTGTCCATCATCGCCCAGGACGATCGCGCTACTTTCCACCGAACCGAGCCTCATGCACGACACGGGAGCCGCCGCCTCCGCACATCGGCGCTGAATTTTTGTCACGTAGGCGTCTCCGCAGGCAACGATGATCCGGGAGGGGGCTTCCCCGAACCACGCTTCATCGAGCCGTGCCGTCGATCCAGTTGGTGGGGCAGCGCTGACGGCGACGCCGCAACCGGACTGAATGGCCATCTCGGCAAGCGCGACCGCCAATCCGCCGTCAGAACAGTCATGAGCGGTGGAGACCAATCCGTCTCGAATCAACCCGACGACCAGATGCTGCACTGCCTGCTCGAGTAAGAGGTTGAGCGCGGGTGGATTCCCGGCAGTCAGGCCGTGAATGTATGCCAGATACTCGCTACCTCCCAGAACGGGTGACCCGCCTCCAATGAGCAATACTTGATCACCGTACTGCCACACCATGGTCGCATGGCGACGCACGTCGTCGAGAACGCCTACTGCACCGACGGTCGGCGTCGGCATCACTGGACCCACCGCGCTTTCGTTATAGAGACTGACGTTGCCGCTGACCACCGGCACGCCCAAAGCCTCGCAGGCGGCAGTCATCCCTGTTACGGCTCGCTCCAACTGGAAGTAGCCACCTGGTTTCTCCGGGTTGCCGAAGTTGAGACAGTTCGTGATGGCAAGCGGACGCCCCCCCGTGCAGGCAACGTTTCTCGTCGCCTCGGCGACGGCATGTCGCGCGCCAAGTTCGGGATCCAGCCAACAGTACCGGGAATTGCAGTCGACAGCGATGGCAATGCCGCTGTTTGACCCTTTGATTCGTAGGACAGCCGCATCCCCTTTTCCAGGAGGAACCACCGTGTTGGTCATGATCGTCGAGTCGTACCGTTCGTAAACGGACCGCCGACTGCCGATGTTCGGTGATGCGAGTAACGCGCGCAACGTTCCAATCACGCTTCGCGGACCATTGCCCTGCGTGACGTCCGGGATGCCAGAGATGTCGGTTGACCTCGCCTGCCGCACCGCCTCTGACTCGATCCCTTCCCGGATATATACCGGGCACTCGTCGGTAAAGAGAGACGCAGGAACCTCAGCGACAACTTCTTCGCCGTCGAGAACCCGCACGAATCGGTCGCTGGTTACATGCCCGATTGCGCTGGCATGCAGCGCCCAGCGCGCGACGATCGCACGCACCCGTTCGACGCCCTCAGGCCGCACAACAAGCAGCATGCGCTCCTGGCTCTCGCTGAGCATGACCTCGTACGGCGTCATACGGTCGGCGCGGCGTGGGACAAGCGCGACGTCGATCTCAGCACCAACGTCGCCTCGGCTCGCGCACTCGACCGTCGAGCTGGTCAACCCGGCGGCGCCGAGGTCCTGCATGGCGACCACATCGTCGCCATTGAGTAATTCGAGGCAGGCTTCGAGCAGCAGTTTCTCAAGGAACGGGTTACCGACTTGGATCACGCCTCGGTGCGAAGCTTCGGGGTCGTCAACCGATGCGAAGGTCGCCCCGTGCACGCCGTCTCGCCCGGTATCGGCGCCGATGAGCATGATGACGTTCCCAGGTCCGCTTGCGCGTGCCCGCATGATCGCGTCGTGCCGAGTCACCCCGACACACATCGCGTTAACGAGGGGGTTGCCGTTAAACGACGGATCGAAGGAGATCTCGCCCCCGACCGTCGGAATCCCCAAACAATTGCCGTACCCGCCGATTCCGCCAACCACGTTGTTAAAGAGATAGCGGTTTCGCGACTCCGTCATCGGACCGAATCGCAGGGCGTCGAGTATCGCAACCGGGCGCGCGCCCATCGTGAATATGTCTCGGACGATGCCGCCAACGCCTGTTGCAGCGCCCTGGTACGGCTCGACCGCACTCGGATGGTTGTGCGACTCGACTTTAAAGACGACGGCTAGACCGTCGCCGATATCGATCGCGCCGGCATTCTCTCCCGGCCCTTGCAGGACCCACGGCGCGGAGGTTGGCAATCGCTTCAATAATGGTCGCGAATGTTTATACCCGCAGTGCTCGCTCCACATTGCGCCGAACATCCCAAGTTCGACTGGAGTGGGCTCGCGACCGAGTTTCTCTACAAGTAGCGAGTATTCCTCATCGCTCAGCGCAACTTCGCGCCATTGGCCTGGCGCAATCGCCACGGACGTGGCTCCTTTAGGCGAAGCTTGAGGGATTGACGTGCTCATGCGTCAACGCTCAAGAAGGCCAACGCGGATCGAAGCAATTGCAATCCGTCGTCGCCGCCCACGATACCGTTGGCGGCACGCTCTGGATGCGGCATGATCCCGACAACATTGCGCGCCTCATTACAGATGGCGGCAATCGATGCCACCGACCCGTTGGCGTTGGCTTCGGCAGAAACGCCGCCACCGGAATCGCAATACCGCGCGACTATCTGACGATTGCTCTCCAGTCGATCAAGCGTCACCTCGTCCGCGTAGTACATACCCTCGCCGTGGGCGACCGGGAGCCGGAGAATCGTCCCTTCCGGGATGTCCGTCGTCCATGCAGAACCTGATCGCTCAATCCTGACGTGCGTCCAGTGGCTGTGGAAGCGAAGCGTCCTGTTTCTCAACAGCGCGCCTGGCAGCACGTGGGACTCGGTCAATACTTGAAACCCATTGCAGATGCCGAGCACGGGTCCGCCTCGCCCGACAAAGTCCCGCAGCGCGGTCATCGACGGTGAAAATCGAGCGATAGCCCCGCATCGGAGGTAATCGCCATACGAGAATCCGCCCGGTAGCACGAGGGCCGCGAACTCGGCAAGGTTCGTTTCACGGTGGTCAACCATCCGCGCGGGTACGCCGAGATCGTGTTGAAACGCGTGAAGCGCGTCCTGGTCGCCATTGCTACCGGGAAAAGAAATCACGCCGATCCGACCGGTCATACGTTCGCCTTCGGCGCGCTGACCGCTGGCGCCACCGAGATCTGGTACGACTCGATGACGGGGTTCGCCAGCAACTGGTCGCACATGTGCCCGACAGACGTTCGCGCCGACTCCTCATCTGTCGCGTGCACGATGAGGTAGAGGACTCGGCCGGCGCGCACCTGCCGGACCGCAACATGCCCAAGAGCGTGCAAACCTTCGAAGATTGCTTCGCCTTCGGGATCGTTGACGCCTTCCTTGGGCAGCACGATCACTTCGGCCTGCCAACTGGGAGACGCCTCGGCTTCCTTCACTGCTGTCATGCCTTCGCACCATTTCTCAGGGGAGAACCCGTCAACCGCTTGTACGCCTCGCTATATCGCCGCGCGGTACCGGCGACGACCTCCGCCGGCAGGTCCGGACCAGGCGGTTGCTTATTCCAACCGATCTCGTTCAGCCAGTTCCGGACGTATTGCTTGTCAAAGCTCGGTTGGTCTTTGCCAGGTTGGTAGGTTTCCGCGTCCCAGAATCGCGAACTATCTGGCGTGACCATCTCGTCGATGACGGAAAGGTTCCCGTCAATGAATCCGAATTCGAACTTCGTGTCAGCGACGATGATGCCGCGCCGAAGCGCCAGCGCCGCGGCGGCTTGAAAGAGTCGAAGGCTCATAGCTTCGAGCTGGCCAGCCAACTGGGTGCCGACCCGATCAGACAATGTACGCACGGAGATGTTTTCGTCGTGTCCTTCATCATTCTTGATCGCCGGCGTAAAGATCGGCTCGTCAAGTCGTTGCGATTGGCGCAAGCCCGTGGCAAGTGGCTCGCCGCGGACGGTTCCCGCCGACTGATACTCCTGCCACGCGGACCCAGCGATATATCCCCGCACCACGCATTCAATGTCAATACGCTCTGCTCGCCTCACGATCATCGAGCGGCCAGCTAACAGCGGCGCCAAACGTTCTACGTCGGGCGGAAATCGCTCGACGTTGGCCGTCACCATGTGATTTGGCGCAATACTGGCGGTTTGCTCGAACCAAAACCGCGAGAGCTGCGTCAGAACCGTGCCCTTGTGGGGAATCGACGTCGGCAGTACGACGACGAAGGCCGATATTCGGTCGCTGGCGACCATCAGCAAGTCGTCGCCGATTTGATACGTGTCCCGGACTTTGCCACGGCGAAAGAGCGGCAAATCATCGATTACTATCTCTCGTATCACATTCATCTCGCGGTAACGACCTCTCGGGGGCGAATGGGGTCGGATGCGGGCAGACAATCGAGTCCGAGCCGGGCAAAGATGGCGTCCACGTGTTGAAGTTGGTCGCCGGGATTGAAAAGAGCATCGAGAACGTCGCGGCTGAGCATGGCGGTGACTTCGGGGTCCGTGGTGAGAGCCTCGCGAAAGGAACTGCCGCCATCCCACGAGCGTAGGGCATGCCCTTGGACGATTTTGTACGCCCGAGGCCGATCAATACCGGCTTCAACGAGGGCGAGTAACACCCTTTGCGAGTAGATGAGCCCACCGGTGAGTTCGAGGTTGGCGCGCATCTGATCAGGATAGACAACGAGACCCTCGACAATGTCCGTTGTCAATTCGAGCATATAATCGAGCACGATGCAGGCGTCAGGAAATATCACGCGTTCGGTCGAACTGTGGCTTATATCGCGCTCATGCCAGAGGGCGACGTTTTCGGAAGCGGTGATGGCATAGCCTCGCAACAACCGAGCCAGTCCCGAGACGCGTTCCGACTCGTGTGGATTGCGTTTGTGCGGCATTGCCGATGATCCTTGGTTACCAGCGGCAAAGGGTTCCTCGACTTCGCGGACTTCGGTCCGCTGCAGGTGCCGAATCTCGACCGAGAACTTTTCGAGTGTTGCTCCAATTCCGGCGAGGACCCCGAGAAAGAACGCGTGGCGGTCGCGCTGAATGATTTGGGTCGATGCTGGGGCTGCCGTCAATCCGATTGCCTCGCATACGTCCTCTTCTAGGTCAGGTGGCACGTGTGCGTGCGTTCCGACCGCGCCGGATATCTGACCGACGGCCATGTCCGCGCGCGCGAGGTCGAGCCGGCGCCGGTGGCGCCGCAGTTCGTCGTACCAAACGGCAAGTTTGAGCCCAAAGGTCGTCGGCTCAGCGTGCATGCCGTGCGTGCGACCCACGGTCACCGTGCCTCGATGCCGCATCGCCTGATTGGCGACCGCGCCGGTCAACCTGGCCAAGCCGGAATCGATCAGTTCGCCTGCCTCCTTGACTTGGAGAGCAAGCGCCGTATCGACAACATCGGAGCTTGTGAGACCTAGGTGGATAAAACGGGCAGCAGGACCAGCGGTCTCGCCCATTGCCCGGAGGAAGGAAATAACGTCGTGATCGGTTTCGCGTTCGATCTCGCGCATTCGATCGAGGGAACATGAGGCGTTGCGAATGGGTTCGATCGCCCACTCGGGTATGCGACCTCGGCGGTGCCACGCCTCGCAAACGGCCTTCTCGACCGTGAGCCAGGTTTCGATCTTGCGTTCGTCGCTCCATACCGCGCCCATCGCGGGCCTGGTGTAGCGACTGATCAATGCCCTGTCCTAATCCGCTCTGACGCGCGGGCCACCATCGGACCATCGGCAGTATACCGAAAAGTGATTGCAGCGCGCTGATTTGGGCGATAGACTATTGGTCAAAGGTTGTCGCTGGAGGTCCAGCGGAGCGCGCACGAACGCTCGAAGTAATAGCGCCTGGGCTTGCGTTGGAGGCGCAAGTTGACGAGGTGAAGGCCGATCGAATCAATCGGCGGATGGCCTTCCGGATTGCACGGTCGTCATGGTCGGTCCAAAAGTACGGGGTGACCCGTCCACAATCGCCGATCAACGTGCATATACATAAAGCGCGCCCCTCCACTCGCATTCAGCTCAACCTTCGAATGAGATCCGATCGAAGCGCGACCGCGAGTCGGCGTTGGGCGTAACCGTGCGCCCCAGCTCAGGCTGACAGCGGCTCCTGCTTTGCTCGTCGCGGCAAGGGGCATGAAGACATGTGCGGCATCTTCGGTTACGTTGGCGAGCCGACTGCTATCGGTTCGACGATTCTCGATGCGTTACGCAAGTTGGAGTACCGCGGATACGACTCGTGGGGCGTCGCGGTCGCCGTTAATGGGCACATCGCGGTCGACAAGCGGCCAGGGAAGATCGCCGGTGCTTCGGTCGACTTCCCGTCCTCTGGTCTGGGTTTCGGACATACGCGATGGGCCACGCACGGCCGTGTCACTGCCGAGAACGCGCATCCTCATCTCGATTGCTCAGGACAAGTCGCCGTGATTCACAACGGCATCGTC
>JBOGUE010000771.1:0-6827 GCA_050695955.1 Thermomicrobiales bacterium
TTCCAGGGCTGTGGTTTGGAAGCCCTCTTCCATAAATCCGGCGAGCGGTCGCCCCGCGCCGAATTCGTCAGGATAGTTGGGAGCAGGTTCCTCCCCTACGAGGATGGAAGCGTCTCATCCCTTGAGCGCGCCAAGGGTGAGACCTTGAATCAAGCGGCGCTGGCCGAAGGCGACGAAGAGGATGGCCGGCACGGTGGCCACGACCGCGCCGGCGCTCATGAGGCCGTAGCGGACGACGTATTCCTGGGCCTGTAGCGACAAGCCGACCGGGATCGTCTGCGAGTCCGTCGAGGCCGTGAGGGTGACGGCGAAGAGAAACTCGTTCCAGCTCACCATGAAGGCGAGCATGCCCGCCGTCGCCACGCCCGGCCCGACGAGCGGCAGGGCGACTTGCATGAAGGTCTGGAAGCGGCTCGCGCCATCGACGCGCGATGCCTCTTCGATCTCCCGCGGCAGATCGGCGAAGAAGCCGCGCATCAACCAGACGACGAGGGGCGCGCCCAGCACCACGTGGACCAGGGCCAGGCCGAGCAACCGGTCGTAGAGGCCCAGGTTGCGGACCAGGACGAAGAGGGGGGCGCTCAGCGTGACCGGCGGGATCGCGTGCACGACGAGGATCCAGCCGAGGAGCCCGGCCGTGACGACCCCCGGCCAGCGAAACCGCGCCAGGCTGTAGGCGGCCGGCACGCCGGTCACGATCGCCAGTGTGGTGGCGATGATCGCCACGATCAGGCTGTTGCCGATGAAGCTGAGGAACTGGGTTTCTTCCGAGAAGAGCCGCCGGTAGTTCACCAGTGTCGGCTCGAACGAGAGGCCGCCGACCCGGATGTCGCGCAGAAACTTGAGCGACGTCACGAAAATCCAGAGAAATGGGAGCAGGGTGGCTATGGCGCCGATGGCCAGCACGCCGTTGGCAAGGAGCGCGCGGCGTGGAACGTTGATCGTCATGGGTTGACCCCCTCCACGCGGACCAGGCGGTGGCTTATCAGGAGCGAGATCAAGACGAAGACGATGGTCAACAGCGAGAGCAGCGCCCCGTAGCCGAAATCGCTGAACCGGAAGACGATCCGGTAGATGTAGAGGCTCAGGACCTCGGTTGAATTGCCCGGTCCGCCGCTGGTCAGCAGGAAGATCTCGTCGAACACTTTGAAGGCGAAGACGGTGCGGAAGAGGATGGCTACGAACATGGCAGGCCGCAGCAGCGGCAGCGTGACTGTCCGCAGCGATTGCCAGGGCGACGCGCCGTCCACCTGTGCCGCTTCCAACGGCTCCCGTGGGATCGACTGCAACCCCGCCAGCAGGATCAAAAAGAGGAAGGAGGTCCAGTGCCAGACGTCGACCGCGATGATGGCGAATAGGGCGTATTCCGGGTCCGAGAGCCAGGTTTGCGCCGGCAGGCCGACGCCGCGCAGCACCTCGTTGATGATCCCGATGTCGGGGTTGTACATCAGCCGCCAGACGGTGCCGATGACGATCGGCGGCACCAGGATCGGCAGGGCGAAGATCGCTTTCAGCACCGTCGCTACCCGGCTCCCACGGTTGACGGCGACCGCCAGCCCGAGTGCGAGGACAAACTCGATGGCGACTGAGACGACGACGAAGATTGCCGTGTTGCGGAGGATGATCGGCAGGTCGCCGTCGTTCAGCATCCGCCGCAGGTTGGTCAGCCCGCTGAACTCATCGACGAATTCGCCGCCAGTGAAGGAGAACGTCGAAAAGGCAAGCGGTATCAGCCGGAAAGCAGGGTAGACCGACAAGACCAGCAGCAGCGCGACGAGTGGCAAGAGCAGCAGAACCGGGAACATCCGCTCGACCAGGTCACTCGGCCGAACCGGTCGCGCGCTGCCACTGAGTCCGGTGACCGCCAGCGCGCCGCCGGCCGGAAGAGGTTTGCCCCCCTCCGCCCGGCGCGCGTCCCGCTCCCGCGGTGGCCCCAAGGTCATACGTTGTACCCGGCGTTGCGCAGGATCTCGAAGGCATCTTCCTCGGCCGTGGCCAGCGCTTCTTGCGGTTCCAACTCACCGATGAGCGCCTGGTTCAGCCGTAGACCCAGGCGGTCGCGAATCTCTGGTCCTTCCGGCATGCGGAAGAAGGGGTGGATGAACGGCGTGCTGTCGACCATCGCCTGAGCGAAGCGGAATTGCGGATCATCCGCCTCCGGCGACGTGTAGGCGTCGGTGCGGACCGGGACGCCGCCGCCCTTGAGGTACTCGACCTGCGCCTCGAGGGTCATCGTCCACTTCAGGAACTCCATGGCTGCTATTTGGCGCTCTTCGGGGATGTGCTTGGGGATGCCGGCCGCGAAGCCACCGCTCATCGCCGCGTGCCGCCCATTGGCCGGTTTTGGCACGACCGCGAAGTCGACCTTGCCGACGACCGCCGACTGCTCCTCGTCGTCCACGGCGGCGCGGGCGGAAGCGGCGGCGACGGTCGCCAGCGCGTTGTCGCCGCCCATGAGGTTGATCTGGTCGGCCTGGTTGATGACGCCGACGTTCTCGGGGGCGTACTCCGATAACCGGATGTACTGCTCAAGCGCCAGCATGCCGGCGTCGTTGTTGAGTGTCGGCGTCCAGTCGTCGGGTGGGTTCTTGAAGTAGGCGACATTTCCTTCGGCGTAGCCGTGGTAGTGCGCCAGCCAGTCCCAGGCGATGGGGTCGCCTTTGGCGCCGCGATTGACGAACCCGTAGAACGGCTCGTCCTTGTCCGTCAACTCCTTGGCCGCGTTCTCGACGTCGTCCCATGTTTCGGGCAGCGGCAGACCGGCCTCTTCGTAGAGGTCGCGGCGGTAGAAGAGGAGCTGGACGATGCCCGATTGGGGTACGCCCATAATCTGGCCGTCCTCGGTGAAGTACTTCTTGTCCGCGTTCCAGCGGGCCAGGTTGCTGTACTGGATGACGTTTTCGTCGAAGGCAAAGTCGGGGTCAAGCTCGTTGATCGGCCGCACGAACCCGCCGGCGTAGAAGAAGGCGACCCAGGATTCGCCCAGGGTGTAGATGTCGAACTCGTCGGTTTCGTTGAGGACGGCGTCGCGCTCCTTCGGGAAGACTTCCTCGAAGGGGAAGGCGGCCAGCTCCACCTTGACGCCCGATTGTTCCGAGTAGACCTCGGCCATGTGGCGGAAGCCTTCCATCCAGGGCGAGGAGTTGATGACGACGGTGAGCTGGTCGACGTTCTGGCGGCGGAGGAGGGTGGGGGCGGCCGGCCGCGCTGGTGACGCGCTCGCCGCGACTGGGGTGGCGGCGAGGGCGGCGCCCGCGGCAGCCGTCTTCAGCAGCGAACGACGGGTGAGGGCTGTTGGGTCGTGCTGTCCCATGAGCGTCACCTCCTATGGGTGGACGTCGGTCGATGAGTCGAGCCGCGAAATGAATGGGTGTGAGTCATGGCATAGGCGGTCCTCCAGGTCTTTTGGGCGACGATGACAGGTCGTTGTGCAGAGGGGCGCTTCTGGCAGGACCGGTCGATTCGCGGATGATGAGATCGGTGGGGAGGACGATCTGGCAGGGGCCGGCAGCGTGGGAGCCGGCGATGACCGTGATCAAGGTCTGGGCCGCGATTTGCCCCTTTTTGTAGCTCTCTTGGCGGACAGTGGTGAGGGCGGGGGTGGCGTAGTGGGCGAGGATCACGTCGTCGAAGCCGGCGATCGAGACATCCTCTGGGATCTGATGGCCGAGTTCTCGCACCCCGCGCATGGTGCCGAGCGCGGTCATGTCGTCGCCGCAGACGAAGGCGGTGGGCGGTTGGGGCCGTGCCATCAGTGCCTGCGCCAGCCTCTGACCTGCCTCGAAGGAGTAGTCGCCGACGGCGACCAAGTCCTCGCGGGGAGTGAGTCCGTGCTGGGCGAGGGCGCGGCGGTAGCCTTCTTCTTGCAGCCGGGCCAGCATGAGGTTGGGCGGTCCGGAGAGAAAGGCGATGCGCTGGTGACCGAGGGCGAGGAGGTGCTCGACCGACCGCACCATGCCGCCGGCGGCATCGGCGTCGACCCAATGGGTTGGGTTGTCGTGGGCCCGCACCCGGCAGGTGAAGACGCACGGAACCTGGCCGTCGATCAGTCCGGCGAGATGGGGGTCGTCCATCGGGATCGACATGAGGATCAGGCCGTCGACGCGCTGCTGGCGATACAGCTCGGCATAGGGGGTGTCGTCGTGTGAGAGGTGCAGGAGGAGGTCCAGGGCGTGCTGGCCGAGGACTTCGCCGATGCCGCGCAGCACCTCGCTGAAGTAGAGGTGCGAGAAGACGTAGGCGGCGGAGCGGGGAATGACGACGCCGATGGTGTTCGTCTTGCCGGTGACGAGCCGCTGGGCGAGTGCGTTCGGCTGGTAGTCGAGCTCGGCGATGACGCGCTGGACGCGTTCGCGCGTTTCGGCGGCGACCTCGGTGCTGCCGTTGAGGACGCGGGAGACGGTCTTAATCGAGACCGCGGCCAGCTTGGAGACATCTTTAATCGTGGCCATCCGGCGACCTGTCCGCGGTTGAGACGCAGGGGCTGGAGCAACGCCAAGTAAGGGCGACGCCGCGTCCTGACAACGTTAGCGCTAACGTTGTCAGGACAGTAGCAGCGATCGTCGCGGATGTCAATCGCCCGCCTGCTCGGGGGCAGGATGGCGAAACGACCGGGGGTATCCCTCACGGTTTTGCATTTATGCATGGAAACGCGCTGACAAGGACGACGTCCAGGCAGCCTCTGCAAAACGCCGGGGGACACCCAAATGACTGGTGGCCGCTTGTGGCGGCCGAGACGATCCGATATACTGCGACTACTCATCTGACGTCTGATCGCGTGGAGACGATCGCGGCTCAGGGTAACCGGCGGTCCGACGGGACCGACCCCGTGCGGCCGCCAAAGGCAGATAATCGCTTGGTGCTCCTGTTTCGCGGTTGATCCGGAGCTCCTGGCGGTGGATACGGTTCATCAGCAAGGGAGGCGTGTACCGTGAACGATCACGTTTCGGGGCGCGGTCTGACGAGGCGATCGCTGTTCCAGCGCGCCGCCGTTGGCGCGGCAACGCCCGCGCTGGCAGGACTGCTGACGGGAGGTCTGACCGCCGGCGCCGCGGAGAGCGGCGAGTTGGCAATCGCCTGGAACGCGCCGCCGCCCGACTTCAATCCCTTAACGGCGGTGAGCCGCTCCCAGTTCTGGTTCCACTCGTCGGTGATGTCGAGCCTCGTCAAGCCGAATCCGGAGGCGCAGCAGTTCGATCCGGACCTCGCCGACTCGTGGGAAATCGCGCCGGACGGCAGCGCCTACACCTTCACGCTCCGGCAAAATGCCGCCTGGCACGACGGCGAGCCGGTTACGGCCAGGGATGTCGCCTTTACCTATTCGCTTGCATTGAACCCGGACACGCTCTCCAAGCAGACCGGCAAGCTCTCGCTGATCATGGGGGCGGCTGCCTATACGGCGAAGGAGGCCGCGGAGGTTGCTGGCATCCAAGTCGTCGACGACTCCACGATCGTGTTCGAGATGGAGTTCCCGAACGGGCTCTTCCTCTACGAGGCTGTGCTGCCGATTCTGCCGGAGCACATCCTTGGGAGCGTGGCGGCGACCGACCTGGAAACGCACGACTTCTTCATCAACGCACCAGTCGGGTCCGGTCCGTTCCGCTTTGTAGCCTACCGGCCGGACCAGTTTGTCGAGGTGGAGGCGAATCCGGATTACCACTTTGGCGCGCCGAACATTCGCCGGATCGTCTTCAACATCATCAAGTCGCCCGACACGATTGACGTGGCGATTGGCCGGGATGAAATCGACCTGCCGGTCTTCGACGGCGGCACGGCGGTAACTTCGCTCTTCGAGAAGTACGTCACGGACGACCGCTTCCGCATCGACGCGACGCAGGGCAGCTCCGTCGTGGGGTATGGCTGGAACTTCCGTCATGACTATCTTGCCGATCCCCGGATCCATCAGGCGTTCCTGCACGCGATTGACCGCAACGCGTTGATCCAGGCGTTCAACGCCGGGAACGGCACCGTCTTCAACTCCTTCATGACGCATTCGTGGTATCAGAAACCGGAGTGGTCGGAACTCTACCCGTACGATCCGGAGCGGGCACGGGCGCTGTTGCAGGAGGCGGATTGGGATAGCAGCCGAACGGTCGGCGTCAACGTTATCACCCTCGCCAACGAGCAGATCCGCGCCATGGTCGCCGCCGAGCAGCAGATGCTGGCCGACGTCGGCTTCAACGTCGAGTTCCAGGAAATGGAAGCGGCGGTCTGGGTCGAGAAGTTCTATGAAACCTACGACTTCGAGCTGGTGCGGGTGACCTTCGGGGTCTTCGCCGACCCGGACGGCTTCCTCAACTTCCACATGAAGACGACCTCCCAGAATGCGTTCGGCTATTCCAATCCGGAGCTGGACGCGCGGATCGAGGAGGGGCGGCGGGCGGTCGACCAGGAAGCCCGCGTCCCGCTCTACCAGGCGATCAACGAGGAAATGCTAGAGACGCTGCCGGTTTGCCCGCTCTACATCGAGAACCTGTGGTGGTTGCGGCACCAGCGCTGGCAGGTGCCTCAGCTCGACAGCCTGCCGCGGGCGACGAGCATCGAGACGATCCCGGTGGCGCCGATTCTAACGAACACGCAGGATGTCTGGAGTCTCCATCAGGAGGAATGGACGACGGCGTAGGCGTCTCGGATCGCGCTCGAACGGGAATAGGGGATGTGGGCAGATACCTGCTGCAGCGGGCACTGATCGCGATACCGTCGCTCTTTGCCATTTCGATGGTGACGTTCGCGTTCATCAACCTGGCGCCGGGCGATCCGGTGACGGCGATGATCAGCCCGGAGGATCAGCTCCAGGAGGCTGATCTGGAGCGGATGCGGGAGTCGCT
>JBOGUE010000772.1:0-5418 GCA_050695955.1 Thermomicrobiales bacterium
GAGGAGAATCCATGGATCTGGCTGCCGCCTGGGCTGATGATCCTCATCTCAGTTCTGGCCATCAATTTCATCGGCGATGGTCTGCGCGAAGCGCTCGATCCGCGTTCGAGTCAACACCGGGAGAAGCGATAGTGTCCGTGGAACAAATGACAAACTCCCCAACCCGCATCATGGTTGTCGGCGCTCACCCGGCGGACCCGTTCGAGCGCGCCGGTGGCGCCATCGCCAATCACCTCGGTCGTGGGGACCAGGTCATGGCGGTGAGCCTGACTACCGGCGTGGTGACCCACGCCTTTGGCCTCTTTCCCACGACGGGCGATGACAAACTGCGCGACGTCGAGCGCTTCAAGGACGAAAAGCGAAAGGAGTTCGAACGCGCCGCAAAGGTCTTGGGTCTGACCGCTTGGCGCCTCTTCGACCTGCCCGAGAGCCCGCTGCTGTACGACATGGAGGAGTACAAGCTGCTCGTCGATCTGGTCCGCGAGTTCCGGCCCGACGTCGTCCTCTGCGCGCATCCGGTTGAGGTCGGCCGTTTCGATCACATGGATAGCGGCAGCTTCACGCTCAGAGCGATCGACTACGCCCGCGCCGATGGTTTTCCGTCGTCGCGCGCTCCGCACGCGGTGCCCAACATCTACATGTCCTATTATCAGGACTTCCGGTCTGAGCAACTCATGGGAACGGCGCGACACGCTCCAGACGTCATCGTCGACACGACCGAGGTGATCGACATAAAACGCGAGGCGATGGCCCAGTTCGGCGCCACGCAGGCCAAGGTCGGGGAGGACTATCCGGAACGGCTCAAACGGTTCCTGGAACGCGTCGATGGGGCCGTAGGTTATACGTATGGCCTGGGCCAAGGCCGTGGATACGGCGAGCAATTCACGCGGTGGAATCCGGCGCGCGGCCCATTCCTGCCCTTGGCCGAGGAGGCGGCACGCTAGGCGGGGAATCATTCATCATTCGGTCAACCCAGCAAGCAAGCCAACAAGCAAGAAGGAGACGAGAGATGCGACGAGAGCACCACGAACTCATTGCCGAGTTCCTCCGGGGATCCATTAGCCGGCGCACGTTCATCCGACGGGCGATTGCGACCGGCCTCTCGGCGTCGGTGATTGTGTCGTTGCTCGCGGCGAAGCCCAGCGCGGTACGCGCTCAAGCGACCCCTGCCGCGCAGCCAAGCGGAGCGCGGCCGGATGGCACGCCGCTGCCCGACGACCAGCAAGTGCTGCGCATCGGGATATCCAGTCCGTTCCGCATGGACCCGCCGGCGAATACGGCCGGTCTCTGGTCATTGCAAACGATCGTCTTCCAACCGCTGGCCCGCGTCGATGCCGGCAACCAGATCGTCCCCGGCGTCGCCGATTCGTGGGAGTCGGATCCGGAACTGACGAGCTGGACCTTCAAGCTCAACCCGAACGCCAAGTTCTCCGACGGGACGCCGATCACGGCGGACGACGTCAAGTGGACCTGGGACTGGTACAGCAACCCGGCCTCCAAGTCGGTCGGGCCGGAACGCATCGCGAACACCATCGTCGGTTTCGACGCGGTCCGCGACGGCGGGGCAGCCGAGCTCGAAGGCATCGTCGTCGTCGATCCGCAGACGATCACGTTCAACCTGACCGGAACTGACCCGGTCTTTCTCGCTAAGGCCGCCTCGTACAACACTTCCGTGCTCAAGCGGGAGAACGTCGAGAGTGGCGGCGAGGAGTGGTGGCGGACCCCGGTGACCTCCGGCCTCTTCAAAGTGACGGAGTACTCGCCGGGCGACGCCGGCACGATGACGTTGGAGCGGAACGAGCACTGGTGGCGGGAGCCGGCGAAGCTGTCGCGCATCGACTATCTGCTCGTGGCGGACACCCAGACCCAGCTTGTCATGTACGATAACGACGAGCTGGACCAGATCGGCTGCCCGCCGCCGGAGTTCATGCAGGCCATTCAGCCGGACGGCCCCCGCCACGACGATTTGTTCTGGCAGCCCGTCGATGCGACCTGGTTCTTCGCCTTCTTCGTCGAGAAACCACCCTTCGACGAGGTCAAGGTCCGGCAGGCGTTTGCCCACGCGGTCGACCGCGATGTCCTCTCCCAGGCCATCCTCGGCGGTCTCTATCAGCCGCAAGGGCGGATTCTCTCGCCCCGCTTCACCTGCGGCAGCGATGATCAGTTCCACCCAGCGTTCGACGTGGAGCTGGCCAAGGCGGCGCTGGCCGAGTCGAGCTATGGCGGGCCGGACGGACTGCCCAAGACGACCATCCTCGTCTCCGAGCCGGGCGGGGCGACCGCGCCCGGTATTTGGGGCCGCATGGCGCAGGCGATCCAGCAACAACTCAACGAGAACCTCGGCGTCGAGGTCGAGGTCGTGCGCAAGGTCTACGGCACCGTCGAGGAGCAGCAACAGGAGGCTCGTAGCCTCGAAGGCGGGGTCATCTTCCGCCTGAGCATGGGCGTCGCTCTCATCGATCCGAGCTACTTCACCGGCTTGGTGCAGTCTGGATCCACGTCGAGCGCGACGCAGTACGCGAACCCCGAGGTCGACGCGCTGATCGAGCAGGCCGCCGTCGAAACGGACGAGGCCACGCGCTGCGAGCTCTACACCGAGATCGACCGGATCGTTTCCAGCGAGGCCATCTTCCTCGCCCCGTTCCGCGGCTCGACGGCCTCCTTCTTCAAACCGAGGGTCCGCGGGATCCAACCGGTGCTCGGCGGCTTCGACGCCGCCGTCCACCACATGTACATCGCGGAATAGCGGGGAGACATCAGGGGGTCGAATCCGACCCCCTGATGTCTCCATCGGGGAGTAGGCCGACGTCATGCTGGTCCTGATCGTCCGCCGGCTGATCACGATTGTGCCGCTGTTGCTGGTCCTCGCCTTTATCACCTTCGTGCTCAGCTACTACGGCCCCGGCGATCCGATCCAGCTCATCATTGGCGAGGATTGGACGAGCGCGGAGGCGTATCAGGCGTTGCGCCAGCAGTACGGCCTGGACCGCCCGCTGCTTGTGCAGTTTGGCGACTATCTGTGGCACGCGGTTCAGGGCGACTTCGGTCGCTCGTACATCCAGCGCGTCGAGGTCGGCGAGCTCCTCGGCAAGGCGATCCCGATCAGCGCGCAGTTGGCATTGGCCGCCGTCCTCATCATTGCCGTTGTCGGCATCGGCTTCGGCATCGTCGCCGCGCTCTGGCATCACCGGTGGCCCGATGCCTCGATCGGCGTCGCCGGTGTCCTGCTGCACAGCGTGCCCTCGTTTGTGCTGGCCCCGATCATCCTGGTCGTGCTCGTGCTGAGATTGGACCTCATCGCCACGCCGACCGGTTGGCACGGGTTCTTCAGCGTCCCGACCTTCATCGCCGCCGCGATCATCGGGGCGGGTCCGCTTCTGGGTGTGATGCGGTTGACCAGGACCAGCGTCGTCGAAATCCTCGGCCAGGACTTCATTCGGACGGCGCGGGCCAAGGGGCTGAACGAGTGGGGCGTCATGTTTCGCCACGTGATGGTCAACGCCATGGCTCCCGTCACCACCAGCCTCGGTCTCACCTTCGGCGCGCTCCTCGGCGGCGCCATCTTCGTCGAAAGCGCCTTTGCGAATCCCGGCCTCGGTCA
Source organism: Thermomicrobiales bacterium (assembly GCA_050695955.1). GTDB lineage: Bacteria > Chloroflexota > Chloroflexia > Thermomicrobiales > UBA6265 > JBOGUF01. Next base: position 3,602 of record JBOGUE010000772.1, read on the forward strand.
GCTCTATTACACCGCCATTCGCACCAGCGACTATCCGCTCCTGACCGGCGCCACCATCGTCAGCGCCCTCTGGATCATGCTGATGAACCTGGTCGTCGACGTCCTCTACGGTGTCCTGGATCCGCGGGTGAGGCTGAGTGATGGCTGACCAGGCAGCGCCCGGCACGCTCGCTTCTCCGCTCGCGCTGCCCACGCGGCACTACAAGCAGCGCGGGCTGTGGCGGGCGGCGCTCGATCGCTTGTTGGCCAATCGGATGGCGGTCTTCGGCGGCATCCTCGTGCTCCTCTTCGTCGTCCTCGCCATCGTCGGACCGGCGTTAGTGCCCAAGGACCCGCTCTACCAGGATCTCTTCCGCATCTCGGAGCCCCCCAGCTCCGAGTTTTGGTTCGGCGCCGACGAGCTGGGCCGCGACCTCTTCAGCCGCATCCTCGTCGGCGCCCGTACCGCCCTCCTGGTGGCAACGCTCGTGACCGTGATCTCCGCCGGTCTCGGCACCATCGTCGGACTCGTCAGCGCCTACGCGGGCGGCTGGGTCGACGGCGTCCTCATGCGCTTCGCCGACCTCCTGCTGGCATTCCCGCCATTTTTGCTCGCCGCGTTTCTTAACGCGACGCTGCGCCCGCCGATTGCCAAACGCATGGAGAACCTCGGCGAATCAACGGGCATCGGACTGATCGGCAATCGGGAGGTGGTGGACTTCGTCGTCGTCTTTGGGGCATTGGCCTTGTTCAGTTGGTCGGGGTATGCCCGCCTCATTCGCAGTCAGGTGCTTTCGCTGCGGGAACGCGAGTTCGTCGAAGCCGCGCGCTCCATCGGCGCGCCCACCCGCACGATCCTCATGCGGCATGTGCTCCCAAACAGCATCGCCCCGATCGTCGTCGCGGTGAGCGTCAACTTCGGCAACGCCATCCTGGCCGAGTCGGCGCTCAGCTACCTCGGCGTCGGCATCCAACCGCCAACCCCGAGCTGGGGCCAGATGATCAACGCCAACCTGGATCAATGGCGCTACTACCCGCATCTGGTGCTGATTCCGGGCGGAGTGCTAGCGCTCCTGATCTTGGGGTTCAACTTTCTCGGCGATGGGATCGCCGACGCCCTCAATCCGCGTCAAAGCCGTCGCTAGACGGCGCACATACGACACGCTCAAGTATGGAGGAATTCGCGGTGCGCCTAATCATCATCGGTTCCGAGTACGCCGGCAAGACCACACTCGCGAGAAGCATCCGCGCCTGGATGAAGGAGCGGATGGGCGACGCCACGGTCATGATCCACGATCACTTCTTGCCCAGCATCGGCGAGGGCCGTCGGGGCGTGACCCCGGAGGAAGAGGAAGATGAGTTCCTGCGTCTCAAGCCCTTCGCGCTCGAGATGTACATGCGCTACATGACCTACTATCACCTGGGCCATCACTTCTATGCCGACAACGACCATTTCGTCGTCAACTGGTACTACGGGGATGCCGTCTACGCCCCGATGTACTTCGGCTACGGCGGACCAGGCGAATACGCCGACCGTCACGTGATGGCGCGTGCCAACGACGCCAAGGTGATGTCGCTGGCGCCGGACACCGTGCTGGTCCATCTCACCGCCTCGCCCGAGGCGATCCGTGAGCGGATGCGGTCCGAGCCACGCCCCAATTCCAGAGTTCGAGAAGAGGATATCGAGGTCATTCGTGATCGCTTCGCGGCGGAGTTCGCAAGCACGCTCATCCGGCGCCGCATCACATTGGACACCACAAATTCGACACCGGGCGAGGCCCTGCGCGAGTTCCTGGAGTTGATGGGGCCGCACTTCACCCAGGCCGATCGGGTGCGTG
>JBOGUE010000773.1:0-3873 GCA_050695955.1 Thermomicrobiales bacterium
TGGGCGGTTACGAGGTCAACAGCCATCCCGCACTCTTCGTCGACGCCTTCGCCGCCGCCCGCGCCGCCGGCCTGCGCGTCGTCGCCCACGCCGGCGAGACGACCGGCCCCCAAACGATCTGGGACACCATCCACCTGCTCCATGCCGAACGCATCGGCCACGGCGTCCGCGCCATCGAAGACCCCGCCCTCGTCGCCTACCTTGCCGAGCAGCAAATCCCGCTCGAACTCTGCCCGACGAGCAACGTCTGCATCGGCGTCGTCCCCGCCGCCTGCGACCACCCCTTCCGCCGCCTCGACGACGCCGGCGTCCTCGTCACCGTCAACTCCGACGACCCACCCCTCTTCGGCACCACCCTCACCGACGAATACCGCCTCCTCGCCCGCGAATTCGCCTACACCGCCGCCGACCTGGAACGCATCACGTTGAATGCCGTTCGCGCGTCGTTCCTGCCTGACGACGAGAAGACGCGCCTGGCGGTGGAGATCTCGGCGGAGTGCGCAGAGTTACGTGAGCAATTGGGAACCACCTCGGGACAGTGGAACGCGTAAGTGCGCGCTCGCGCGACTCCGAACAATGCGAGGAATCTCCTGGTGTTGGTAATCGGATGCGGAATGAGTTCAGGTGCGAGGAAACGTCTGGTATCATGAACGTTATTGACACAAGCAAAGCACCGCCTCGGCGTCCGTGATGTAGCGTCAAGCGTCCGATCAGATGCCGCGGTCACGGAACACGTAGGTGAAACGTGGAGCCCTCACGCGAAGTCGCGTGGAGTCCGACCGAGGTTCCACGCCCACTGGAGATGGGCGCGTCGAGGAACTTCCCGCAACGAGATAGGGACAGCACCATGTCGGCAACAGTCATCGCCCCGGCAGACCATCGAGACAGAGCGGTTAGCCTCTTCACGTACCTGAAAGAACTATCCGTTCTCCGCACCAAGGCTATTCGCACCTGGGAGCAGTATGACAAGGTGCTCTGGTTCGCCGACGTTCCGGAGGAGCCAGGGTTTCACTGCGCGGCGTGGTTTCGCGATGCCGAGACAGACAACGAAACGTGGATCGAGGCCCACAAGCCACGACCGCGGCCAGCGCCGCCTGACCCTCCCGAACCGGTGATTCCCTGGCTCGTCGATGTTCTTCAAGTGTCTGACTCCTCGTTGGAGGTGCCAGAGCTCCACACGAGCATTCCCATCGAACCCCTGCCGAGTTCGGAAGGAGATGTCGAGAATCAGACAATCCCAGCGGAGAGCGCAGGCGAAGAGACAGCAGACGAGGTGGGAAATCAAGAGGAACACTACACAGAACTCACTGATCATCCGGAGATTGCGGAACGCTGGGAGCGATACCTTCAATACCAATGGCAGCCTTGGGCCGAGGAGGATCGTCGTCTCCACGCTGCCCAGACCGTCTACACCGACCTCTTTTCCATCTATCAGCGGCAGCAGCGCCTCGGCGAGCAATATGAAGTTGTCCTCGGTCTCGGTCTCCTAAGTTGGCGAACGCCTGCCGGACAGCGTGTTCAGCGTCACCTTGTGACGGGTCAAGCCAGCCTCGCCTTCGATCCGGTGCGAGGCATCATCACCGTAGGGCCGGCTGCCGATGGCGCGAGCCTAACCTTAGAGCACGATATGCTCGAAGCGCAGGAACGCCCGGATCTGACGGAGCAGCGAACCATCGAATCTCAGCTTGCTGACCTCGGCGACGACGCCTGGGACCAGATCAAGTTGGCGTCGCTCTTTCAAGCTTGGGTCCACGCTGTATCATCCCGCGGCACATTCGACGACACGCTCGATCCAATTGCAATGCTCGGCGATGATCCAATCATCCACCTGGCGCCGGCGCTCATCCTGCGAAAACGGACTGAGCGCAGCTTGATCCGTTTCTTCGATGAGATTGTCGATCAGCTGAAGCAGGGGTCACCAATTCCGAGTGGCATCCAACGCTTGGTCGAAGTCGTCGACGATCTAGATGGAGGAAGCACCGAAGACCTCAGCGCCATCAGCGTGGACGGAGGGTCGAGCCCTTCACCACCTGATGGCGACGTTTACTTTCCTCTTCCGGCCAACGATGAGCAACTCGACATCATCGAACGACTGCGAACGCGCCAAGGTATCCTCGTACAAGGGCCACCGGGCACCGGCAAATCGCACACCATCGCCAACCTTGTCTGCCATTTGCTGGCCACCGGCCAGCGGGTGCTGGTGACCAGCCACACGCCCCGCGCACTCCGCGTGCTTCATGACAAGATTCCAGCGGAGGTGAGTAGTCTCTGCGTCAGCCTGCTCGGCAACGACCGCACCGCACTCGAAGAGTTGGAGACCGCGGTTCACGGCATTACCAACCGGCACGCCCAATGGGATCCACGGCAGCATCAACGCACGATCGAGCAGTTGGGCAAGAAGCTTGACGATGCCCGCCGTCACGAGGCCACGCTACACGGCAATTTGCGGTCATTGCAAGAACACGAGTCGTATCGCCATTCGCTTTCGTTTGGCGGCTACGAAGGCACGGCCGCCACAATCGCACGGCGCATTGGAGAGGAAGCCGCTCGACTCGCTTGGATCGCTGATCGACCTCAAGAAGCAACGGCCTGCCCGCTCAATCGAGAAGAGGCGACGGAACTTCTCGAACTGCTCAGATCATTGACGCCGGAGCGAGAAGCGTCGTCACTGCAGGCGGTTCCAGGTTTGGCCGAACTCCTGTCACCAGACCAATTCAGCGAACACCACCGCGTCGAGGTATCTGCCCGCGCCACCGTGGACGCAACAGCATCCGGCCAGGCACACGCCGCCTATGCCGCCCTCGGGGAAGCAACCCACGACCAACGCCTTGCACTGAGCGCCAGTCTCCACGACGTCCAGCACCGCGCCGACGCCATCAACCGTCAGGCGAAACCCTGGATTCGCGCGGCGTCGTCGGACGTGCTTGCTGGTCAAGATCGCATCTGGCGGCAATTGCGCGACGTCACTCGCGAGAACCTTGCTCCGATCGAGGAAAAAGCACACGCCGCGGACGCACGGCGATTGACCGGCATCGACGGACGCGATCGTGCCGTTGTCAAGCGCCACGCGACGGCATTGTTTCAGCACCTTGAAGGGGGCGGCGGCAAGGGGGTTGGTCCGTTTCGGCCGCCGGCAGTAAAGGACGGTTCATATCTTCTCGACGCGGTTACGGTCGATGGCCATGCCTGCGATAACCCTACGACCCTCCGGGCATTGCTTGATTGGATCGAAGTCAATGACCGCCTGGACACCCTTCGTCGGTATTGGGAACCATACGACAAGCCAGCGCCTGGCCCACTCTCGGCTCAGGCAGTCAGTTACCACGATCTCAACGAGGTGGTCGAGGAGGCGATTCAGCTCGGCGAGGGTGTCAATCGTCTTCAGCAGGCGTTATCCGCGATGTCAGGCAACGGCGGACCGTCGTTAGCAGAAGCGGCGGAACGCACGGCCTTGCGCGAATCTGTCGAGGCCGCGAAAGCCGCCGTGGCTCTGCGAGAGGCCACAGCCCCACTACGCGAGATGGAATTGCTGATCAGCCGGGTCGGCATCGCGCTGAATCCCCACCCCGTTGTCGAGACACTTCTTGCCGCGATCCGCGCACGCGACCCACGCCGGTTCGCAGAGGGCTACGAGGTTGTCCAAGGTGTTGACGCGGACAGAGAGGCGCTCGACCGCCGTGATCTGCTGCTCAACCGCCTTCGATCGGAAGCACCAGCGTTGATCGCAGACTTGACCGCTTCTCATGCCGATCCCAATTGGGACGAGCGTCTCCACCATTGGGAAGCTGCCTGGGATCGGGCGCGTGCGGTTGCCTGGCTTGAGCGCCGTGAAGATCCAGGCTTTGAGCGCCGATTGCACCGCGACCTCGATAG
>JBOGUE010000774.1:0-4196 GCA_050695955.1 Thermomicrobiales bacterium
GACTCGGGGTTCGGCGTGTTGCGTCGAACCCCGAACCCCGTACTCGTCATGCGTGCGCTAGACCGAGCCGGCGAACGACCCGCCGCACCGGCGCCGGCGCCCACCAGTTCCAGCGGCCCATCAGCCGCATCGCGGACAATACGGCCGGTGACGAGTGGCTATGCCTCCTCGGCAATCCGCCCCACGCGCGCCGCGAACTTCGGCGCGAGGAGCGCCAATTGATCGAGGAGTTCCGACACGTTCATCGGTGGTTGCCGGTAGGACGCCGCTTGTCGTTCGATCACCGCGCGAACCCGCTTGGGCTCACGATCGAGCAGCATGTTGAGGAAATCGTCGGGCGACATTGCGGTGACGCCAAACGGGAGCAACGCGTGATCGGGAAAGTCGCGCAGATTGCTGGTCAGGATTCGTCGGGCGCCGATCGCCACCGCCAGCGCCACGACGTGGCGATCCTTGAGGTGGTTCATCATCGCGTCGATGAGGTGACGGTATGCAGACTCAGACGCGATTGCCCGCGGAAAGGCGTCGTTCATGGCGCGAATGCGCCGCTCAGCTTGCTCCGCACCAATGCGTCCACGAAGGTTCCGACCGAGCTCGTCGAGGATTTCCGCGCTCCAACGGGGCCGATAAAGACGCGCCTCCGCACACCGAAGCAGGGCATCGCAGAGGTGTATCGGATAGAGCACATTCGCATCGAGGACAGCAGCACCCAACGTCGTCGCAACGTCGTCCTCCAGATCCGGCAACACCTTGCCTCCCCCGCGTCCCGCTCGAGCCGGCGGTCGGCTTTCGGCGTTGAGCGGCGCCCCGCGACGGCACACAGCAACGGGCCGCCGGTTCGCGATCGCTCACGAAACCCGGCGGCCCTGCATCCACCGGCATCGTCGTTGGGCCGACGATGCCGATGCTGCATTCACGTGGTCCGCTCTCCTTCAAGGAGCGATTCGATCTCCTGCCCTTGGTCGGCGAGAAATTGCAACGCGTCGGTCCGCACAGCGTCCTGACGACGCTTGAGGACCTGAGCATCCTCGAAGCGGACGACCCGCATCCCGGCAACCACTCGCGAGGGTACGACTCCGTCGTCGAGCAACCGCTCGACGTCAGCACGCGGCAGATCCGCGTATGCCTCCACCTCGTCGAGCGTGAGCTCCTTCGCCAAACTGTTGACGATCACCCCGCGCTCTGCCGCCAATGCCGCGACCCCCTCCTGGAGCAGCCGCAGGACCGATGCGGGAATGGGAGCGACCTGGCCGTTCGGATTCACGATCCGTAGGTCGCCGGCACCAGGTTGCCTGATGAGGCGATCGAGTTCGGCAACCGCGGCCAACTCGTCCTGGCCTGGGGCGATCAATACATGGTCAGTGGCTGCCAGCGCCATGGATATGCTCCTGGGACGTCACCCGTCGTTCGTCCGCTGCTGCTCGAAGCGTAATCGGGGCGGCGATTTGACGCAAAGATGGGGTCGACGTTCGACGGAACGAAAGCGCGTCGAACGCCGAACCCCGAACCCCGTACTCGTCACGCGTGCGCCAGGCCAAGCCGGGTGACGATCCGCCGCACTGGTTCCGGCGCCCACCAGTTCCAGCGGCCCATCAGCCGCATCGTCGCCGGCACCAGCAGACCGCGCACGATCGTGGCGTCGATCAGCACCGCCAGCGCCAGGCCGAAGCCCATGCTCTTGATGATCACCACGTCGGCCAGCATGAACCCGCCGAAAACGACGATCATGATCGCCGCCGCGCCGGTAATCACCTTCCCCGACTTCTCCAGGCCGAGGGCGACCGCCGCCCGGTTGTCGCCGGTGCGCTGGTATTCCTCCTGCACCCGCGTCAGCATCAGCACCTCGTAGTCCATGCTCAGCCCAAAGAGGATGCAGAACATCAGGATCGGCGTCGTCGAGATAATCTCCCCGCTCGCCTGGAAGTTCAACAGGCCCTCCAACCGGCCGTCTTGGAAGATCAACACCAGCGTGCCGAGCGAGGCGCTGATCGAGAGCAGCGTCATGAAGATCGCCTTCAGCGGCAGGAAGACCGAGCCGAAGGTGAGCAGCAGGATCAGGTAGCTGCCGACGACGACGAAGATCAACGCCGGGACCACCCCGTCGGCGATGCCGTCGACCGTGTCCACCGCCGACCCCGGGAACCCGCCGACCAGCACCGACATCCCGGCCGTGTCCAACGCCCGCACGTCGCGCACGACATCTTCCAAATCGGCGCCCTCGGCGTCGGCGACGACCTCGACGAAGGTCGCCCCGCCGCGCACCCGCTGCTCGATCGCCGGTTGCAGTTCAGCCGGGAGCGTGCCGGCGTTCCAGTCCACGCCCCGCGCCGCAGGGTCGGTGACGATGCTCTCTACCCGCGTCACGTTGGGAACTGCCGCCACCCGCTCGACGAACGATTGCAATCCCGCCACGTTCTCCCCGGTCAGGATGTCGCCCTCCTCGGCGCGCACGATGATCGGGATCGGCTCGGCCTCGCCGGCCGGGAAGTCGGTCTGCAAGCGGTCGTTGGCGATGCGCGCCGGGTTATCGAGCGGCAGCACCTCCGGCCCGCCCGGCGTCAGGTCGAGCCGGCTAAACGGCAGCCCGGCGATCACCAGCACCAGCAACACCGCCGCCAGCACTACCACCGGCCGCCGCATTACCATCTCCGCCAACCCATGCCAGAACCCAGCCGTCGAGTGCCCAGTGCCCAGTGCCGAGTGCCCAGCGCTTCTTTCGGTCTCCTGTCGCCTGTCGCCCGTCGCCCGTCGCCTGATCGACACCGCGTTGATCCGCGGTCCCAACACGCCGAGCAGCGCCGGCAGGAAGGTCAGACCGTAGACCATCGACAGGGCGACGACGAGCATCCCGGCCTGGCCCATCGAGCGCAGGGCCGGCAGCGGGAAGAAGTAGGTGGCGGCGAGACCGAAGATGACCGTCACGCCGGAGAAGAAGATCGCCTTGCCGATGGTTGCCATCGAGATCGAGAGCGCCTCGTCGACCGGCTTCGTCCGAATCTCCTCGCGGAAGCGCGTGACCATGAAGAGGGAGTAGTCGACGCCGAGGCCGAGGCCGAGCATCAGGATCACGTTCGGCGCGAAGACCGATTGAAAACTGCCGCCTGAGAGGGCGAAGACGGCGGCGACGGCCCCGGCGATCGCCAACCCGCCGACGATCAGCGGCACCCCGGCCGCGACCAGACCGCCGAAGATCACGATCTGGATCAGCAGTGTCAGCGGCACCGAGAAGATCTCGGCCCGCGCGATCCCCTCCTCGACCTCTTCGGCGATCGCCTCGCCGATCGCCGGGAAGCCGCCGACGCTCATCTCGAACCCGGCCGCCGCCGCCGAGCCGCCGACCGCGTCCCGCAAGTCGTCGAGCGCCTCCTCGTCGTCTGTGCCGGGCGCCAGGATCGCGACCGCGTAGGTACTCTGCCCGTCGTGCGAGACGAAAGCCGGGTTGCCGGTATTCCAGGTCGTCAGCACGCGGGTCACCCGTTCGTCCGCGACCGCCGGCGCCAGCGCGGCCTCGACCGCGCTCCGGGTGGCCGGGTCGGCGACCGGCTGGTCGGCGTCGAGGATGAAAACGAGCGACTCGTCGCCGCGGCCGAATTCCTCGGCCAGCATCCGATCAACGCGCGACGACTCCGCCTCGTCGTCGACGAACCCCTCGGAGGAGAGATCCGGCGCCACGGTCGCCAGCACGACGAGCGAGAGGATCATGCCAAGCCCCGAGAGGGCCAGAACCGGTTTGCGAAAGCGATAGAGGGCATACCCCCAGCGGGCCAACATAGCAAGCATCTCCCAGAGCCGCCGTCAGCAGACTGCACGACGACCGCAAAGCGTCCAAACGTCACGGGTTGTGGTTGTGAATGCTGAATCGCCGCCTCAGCGGCGCTGCATGCCGGTGAAGATCCGTTGGCAGTGCGCGTCGTAGAGCGCATCCCGCTCCGGCCCGGCCTGACCGGGCAGGAAGCCGCTCAGCTCGAGCATGACGAAGCCGTGGACGGAGGCCCAGGCGGTGAGGGCGTACATCTCCGGCGGCCCTGGCTCCATCTCACCGGCCTCAATGGCCGTGGCCATCGCCGCGACGAGGACGTCGAACCCGGCCCGCGGTTGGTTCGGTTTCTCGCAACCAGGCGTGAAACTGACCATCTCGCTGGCGAAGATCAGCCGGAAAAGCTCCGGCTCCTCCAGGGCGTAGGCCCGATAGGTCC
>JBOGUE010000775.1:0-9375 GCA_050695955.1 Thermomicrobiales bacterium
CCGCTCGCCCTACCCGATCCTCGGCGCCTACCGCTGCTCGATGAACTCGCCAACAACCCGGCCGTCGCGCTCTTCCTCGACCGTGCCCGCGCCGCCAAGCCCGATCTGGACCTGACCGAGGAGAACGCACCGACCATGGCCGAAATTTGCGTCCAGCTCGACGGCTTACCCTTGGCAATCGAGCTCGCCGCCGCCCGCGTCAAGCTCCTGTCGCCGGCAGCAATGCTGCCGCGTCTCAGCCACCGCCTGACACTCCTCACCGGCGGCGCTCGCGATCTCCCCGCCCGCCTCCAAACCATGCGCAACGCCGTCGCCTGGAGCCACGACCTGCTCGACCCGGACGAACAAACCCTCTTCCGCCGCCTCGCCGTCTTCGCCGGCGGCTGCACCCTCGACGCCGCCGAAGCCGTCGCGAGTGCCCAGTTTCCAGTGCCCAGTGCCCAGGCTGGCGCGAAGAACGCCCCTGGCCGGTCAGACAGCACGGGATTGGAGCACCGGCCCGCGCCAACCGACTGGGCACTGGGCACTGGGCACTCGGCACTCGATCTCGTGTCCTCCCTCGTCGACCACAGCCTGCTCCGTCAGGCCGACGGGCCGGACGGCGAGCCGCGTTTCGTCATGCTGGAGACGATCCGCGAGTTCGCGGCCGAGCAACTCGCCGCGGCCGGTGAGGAGGCGGCATTGCGCACACGGCACGCCGCCTTCTTTGCCGATCTCGCCGCCCAGGCCGAACCCGCGTTGCTCGGACCAGACCAGGGTACCTGGCTGCACCGGCTCGAAGCCGAGTACGACAACCTCCGTGCCGCCCTCGCCTGGACGATCGATCAGCGGCAGGTCGTCGAGGCGTTGAACCTTGCCGGTAACCTGCGCCGCTTCTGGGAGATCCGCGCGTTCCTCAGCGAGGGCCGCGCTTGGTTTGATCGTGCACTCGCGCTCCCCGCCTCCGAGCCTGGCGCCGCCCGCGCCCGCGCCCTCCTCGGCGCGGCGACCCTCGCCCGCAGGCAGGCCGACCACGACCGCGCCGTCGCCCTCTACCAGGAAAGCCTCGACATTTGGCGCGCGCTCGACGACGCGGCCGGCATCGCCAGCGCCCTCAACAACCTCGGTGTCATTGCCCACGATCGCGCCGACTACCCCCGCGCCACCGCGCTCTACGAGGACGCCCTCGCCGCCTCCCGCCAGCTCGGCGACCGCCAGCTCGTCGCCGCCACCCTGCTCAACCTCGGCATCGTCGCCCGCCGCCAGGGCGAATTCGATCGCGCCACCACCCTCTACGAGGAGAGTGTCGTGCTTTGGCGCGAGCTCGGTGATCGGCTGCGTGTCGCGCTCACCCTCAACAACCTCGGCGTCGTCGCCTACAATCGCGGCGACCTCCCCCGTGCCGTCGCGCTCTACGAAGAGGCGCTCGCGATCTGGCGGGAGTTGGACGACCGCGGCGGCGTCGCCCTTTCGCTCAACAACCTGGCCGAGGCGGTCCGCGACCAGGGCGACCTCGCCCGCGCCGCCGCCCTCCATGAGGAGAGTCTCGACCTCCGTGCGGAGCAAGGCGACCGCGCCGGCATCGCGGAAAGCATCGCCGGCTTCGCCGCCATCGCCGCCAAAGCCGGCAAGGGTGCCGCGGCCGTCCGCCTCTATGCCGCCGCCGATGCCCTCCGCGCCGCCATCGGCGTTCCCTTCCCGCCGCCCGACCGGGAAAAGATCGACCGCGCCATCGCCTCGCTCCGCGCCGGCACGACCGCATCCGCCTTCAACGAGGCCTGGGATGCCGGCCGCGCCTTCTCCGTCGCCGCCTCGCTGGCCGAAGCCGCCACCGTCATCGAGGCCGTCTCCGCCGCGCCGCCGGTCCCGCCCGCACCGGCCGTTCCCGGCATCCGCCTCACCAAACGCGAGATCGACGTCCTCGCCCTCATCGTCGAAGGCCGCTCCGACAAGGAAATCGGCGAAGCCCTCTTCATCAGCCACCGCACCGCCATGACCCACGTCACCAACATCCTCAACAAGCTCGGCGTCAACTCCCGCACCGCCGCCGCCGCCTTCGCCGTCCGCAACGGCTTGGCCTGAGATTTCGACCCCGACCCCCTCCCCCCGCCGCCACCCAGAGAGTACCCGGCCCGAACCGCGAGGGAGGGGAGCACGCGCTTACGCGGAGACGGCGGCTCCCCCTTTCCCTCGTCGTCGGGGGAAAGGGGGCCGTTCAGCCACTCACTCAGTAACTTCACGTAGATCCCCACCCAACCCCCTCCCAAAACCTCAGTGAACCCCCCGATGTTCGCTTAACCGCCAGCGGGCACCATAGGGCCGTGTTCAGGTGGAACCCACGCACCTTCCGAAGGAGACGGCCATGACGACGCGGTCACTCACGCAAATGGATTCCAAGAAGCAGACACGGCACACGCGATCACGACACGGCGCCTGGCCACGCCTCGGCGCGCTCGCCCTCGTGGCGTTCCTCGTCGCGATGGCGCTGCTGCCGCTCACCACCCCCGGCGTCGCCGCCGAGGAGGATGAGCCCGCCATTGTCGAGATCGTCCCCATCGGAGAGGTCGAGATCGATCTCGCCGAGGAAGACGGCGCAGACCCCCTCGACGAGCCCGAGATCAACCCCGATGCCCTCGAAGAGATCCCTGAATTCGTGATCGAGGCCAGCCCCGAGATCGATCCCGACGCGCTCGACGAGATCCCCGAGTTCGAAATCGTCGACGACGAACCGGCGTCCGGCGACATGACGGTCTTCAAGTACGACTGCCCGGCCGGCATCGACCTGGAGTTCGTCAGCCAAGAGCAACTCTTTGCCGAATGCACCGCGGTCATGGAGGGCGTCGCCTTCCATCTCGCCACCGTGTTCGAAGACCGGGTCGAGGTCACCAATGCCAGCGGCGAAGCCTATTGGTCCGACGTCCCGATGGGCGCCTTCGACCTGATCGAAGAGGTTCCCGCCGGCTATAGCGACCCATTTGTCTACTGCGGCTGGGGCGCCATCACCGACGGCGTCGCCATCGACGGCATCGTGCCCCTGCAACTCGCCCCCGGCGGCTTCCTCAGCCTCGTCACCGAGTACCCCGGCATCACCATGGGCTGCTTCTGGTTCAACATCCCGCTGGGCGACGACGACGGCGATGTCACCGTCATCAAGTACGACTGCCTCGAAGGCACCGATCCCACCAATACCGATATCGGTTACCTCGAAGTGCAATGCACCACTAAGATGAACGGCGTCGGCTTCCACCTCTCGGCCAGCGGTGGCTACGAAGTTTCCGCCACCACCGGCGACGCGGGCGACGGCAACGCGGAGTGGATCGACGTCCCCGCCGGCCCGGTCACCCTGACCGAGTCGATCCCGGCCGGCTACGGCGATCCGATTGTCTTCTGCTTCATCGTCCCCGAAGGCGGCGCCGAGCTTATCGAGGCGGTGGACGACGGCGACGGCGGCGAGATCGAGCCCGCCGTCGAGCTCGAAGTCGTGGCGGAGCCGGAGGACGGCCCCGCGCCGACCGACTCCACCGGTGGCGTCGTCAACCATGAGTTGTCGGCTGGCTCGCGCCTGATCTGCGTCTGGCTCAACATCCCGCTCGACGACGACGGCTCGATCACCGTCTACAAGCACACCTGCCCGCCTGGCTACGACCTCGATGCCGTGGGCGCGGACCCCGCGGTCGATTGCCCCAGCCTGACGAACGGCGTCGCCTTCTCCCTCTGGCAAGGTCTCAACCCGGCCGGCGAGGGCGTCACCGGCGACGCGGGAGACGGCATGGTTTCCTTCGGCGGACTCGCCACCGGCGACTACCACCTCGTCGAGTCGATCCCGGCCGGCATCGTCGCCCTCTTCGTCGAATGCACCAGCGCCGTGCCCAGCGACGACCCGATGCTCGGACCGGCGCTCGCTTACTTCCAACCGGACGTCATCGACGGCGGCATCGACCTCTCGCTCATCAGCGGAGAAGAGATCGTCTGCCACTGGTACAACATCCCCGCCGAGGATCCTGACGGTGGCGAGTTGATCGTCTACAAGTACTGGTGCGACGGCAATATCTACACGGTCGCGACCTGCGAACTCTACGGTGGCGGCGCCGAGTTCGGCCTGCAAGCCGCCAGCGGCGAAGGCGACCCGATCTTCTTCAACACCGGCGCCGACGGTTTCGAAGCCCTCTACCTGCCGGCCATCACCTGGAGCCTCTGGGAGATCGACCGCGAGTGGTGCCGCGCCGAGTCGGACGACGTCGACGCCGAGGGCAACATCGTCGTCACCGACGGCGAGACCGCCGAAGTCTTCATCTTCAACTGCGGCCCGGACAAGGAGAAGGAGCCGCCGGTCACGGAGTTCCCCAACACCGGCAGCGGCGCCACCGCCGGCCCCGAAGGTGATCCGATCATCCTCCACGGCCCCGGCCTGCTCCTCGGTCTCCTGCACCTGGCCGCCGCGGCCCTCATCTCGATCCGAGCGATGGGCCTCTCCCCCGACCTCATCCTGGGAACGGCGCGGGCCGTCATCCGCGCCTAACCCACCAAACTTCCCCGGCCGCCCCGCCGCCCCACGCTCAAGGCGGCGCGGTCTCTCCCCTCACCCGCGGCGCTCCGGTTGACCGGAGCGCCGTCCCCCGTTTCACGAGCAGCCCTCACCCCCCACCCCCCTCTCCCGTGCGCGAGAGAGGGGGAGCCGCGCCGCGTTGCGTCGCTCCCATTCGTCCCCTCTCCCTTGCGAGGGAGAGGGGTGGCGCGAGAGCGTCGGGGTGAGGGCTGCCCAAGTCACGACCCCGGATAACTCTTCGGATCCAGCGGGTCTGTCTGGGCTACCACCTCCCGTCCGTCCGAGTACCGGTCGTCGTCCGTGTCCGCATCGAGCGGGTTGGTCCGGTAGGTGTTCACTTCCTCTCCGTCCAGCAGCGTGTCTTGGTCGGTGTCCGGATTGTCTGGTCGCGTCCCGATCGCCCGCTCCTGGTCGTCCGTCAGTCCGTCGCCGTCGCGGTCTGACGGCGTTCCCATCGTCGCCGTTGGTTCGGGCGTCGGGGAGGGCGGCATCTCGGTCGGCGCCGGCTCGACCGTCGGTTCGGCCGGCGGCGCGGTCGGCTGGGGCGTTGTCGTCGCCGATGCTGTTGCCACCTCGGTCGCCGTTGGCGAGGGGGCAAGCGAGGGAATCTCTTGGCCGATGACCGCGACCACATAGGCCGCCGCCGTCGACTCTTGGGCCAATGGCGCTGTCAACGCCGCCACCGGCATCCGCATCGCCTCGACCGCCGGCTGCACCGCCGTGATCTGCACGTCGCCGGAGAAGATCGCCGACTCGCCCGCCTGCAAGGTGCGCCCGCCGCCGCCCGACGGCACGACGTCGACCGCCCCCTCGGTCGCCAGCACGACCACGCTCTGCCCGCTGTCCGGCAGGAACCCCGACTCGCCAAATGTGAGGACATTGCGCACCAGGTCGACGTCCCGCGCGCCCGGCGGCGGCACGAACGGATCGCTCGTGAAGAGGAGCGTGCCCGTGCCGACCCGGTCGGCGATATTCGCCGGCGCCAGCTCCAACGCCAAATAGGTGATCGTCGCGTCGCCCAAACTGGCCCGCGCCTGCCGCGTTCCGTCCGCGACCAGATACGACTCGCCCGGCGCCAACAGCGCCACGTCCTCGAGTAACCCGTCGGCCGTCTCGTTCGAGAGCAACACCGGCTCGTCCGTTGCCAGGACGAAGCCTAATTCGTGCGTCGTCGGCCCCGCATTGACCCGCGCTTCGGCCTTGCGCGCCACGAGCCGCCAGACCATCTCCCGATCCGGCAACCGGGCGATGCCCTGCGTCACCACCTGCGCGTGACCGGTCGCCGGCGACTGAAAGACCGGCGCCAACTGCCGCGCCGCCACCACCCCGGCCGACAACGCGACCACCACCGCCACCGTCAGGAGGACCCGCCGCCGTGCCGTGGCATCACCCATCGCGGTCATCTTCCACGTTCCCCTTCCCACCCTGAGCCACATCTCCGCCTGTGGTTGGCTCACCGGCGCGCCGTGGCCGCAGCAACGCCGCCACCACCGCAATCGCCGTCGCCAACCCAACCCGCTGCCACCGTCGCATCTCGCACCACCTCAAACTGCACAGAGCCCGACCCCATCATACCGCCCGCCGCCAAGGCCGCCCCGCCGCCCGACGATCGGCGCTCTTGCATTCACGATCAGCGCCAACTACAATCACAACATTCTATAGAATGTTGTATCAGGAGCCGACGGCTTGGATCACCCTACCCCCACCCTCCCCACCATCGACCTGCCGCGCCTCGGCTCGCGCCGCCGCCTCACCGATGTCGTCTGCGATGCCCTCCGCGACGCCATCACCGACGGCGTCCTCACCCCCGGCGCCCGCCTGCGCGAGGTCGCCCTCGCCACACAATTCGACGTTTCTCCCACGCCCGTGCGCGAAGCGATCCGCCGCCTCGAACGCGAGGGCCTGGTCGAGGTCAGCCCGCATCGTGGCGCCGTCGTCGCCACCCTCTCCGCCCGCGGCCTCGCCGACCTCTACGAGGTCCACGAGGTTCTCCAATGCCACGCTGTCCGCCGCGCCGCCGAACTGGACCATGACGACTTTTCTCGCCTCGAGGAGTTGCTAACCGCCGCGGCGCCGGTGCTCACCCGCGCCGACCAGATCGAGTTCAATCGCCTCGACCTGGCCTTCCACCGCGCCCTCAACGAGATGAGCGGCAACTCTCCCCTGGCCGACTTTATCGAACAGGTCCACCGCCGTATCCAGACCGCCCGCATCCGCTGCGCGGTTCACCTGCCCGACCGCCCGGCCCGCTCCCACGCCCAGCACGAGCAGATCCTGCGCGCCATCCGCAATCGCGACGCCGATCGGGCGGAAGCGCTCACCCGCGCCCACATCCGCACCGTGCGCGACGCGGTGCAAACCGTCCTGGACGAGATCGACCAGCAGGCCCCGTCCACTGTCCCATCGAGTGCTCGGTAACCGGCAGCCCTACGGCATCGGCATCGTTGATGCGATCGAGGAGGAGAGATCGTGGACCAGCACCAGCAGGCGCAACGGAAACTCGGCCGTCGTACGCTACTCAAAGCAACCGCGAGCGCCGCCGCCGGCGCGGCACTGATTAACATCGGCGCCCCATCGCGGAGCGCGGCCCAAGAGGAGATCACCATCCGCTGGTGGGACCAGTTCCTACCGCTCGAACCGCTTCATACCGCCATCTGGGAGCAGTACCAGACGGATCACCCCGGCGTCACCATCGAGTACACCGTCTACAACCCCAACGAGCAGGGGCAGGCGCTGCAACTCGCCTTCGAAAGCGACCAGATGCCCGACGTCCACAGCCTCGCCGGCGTCGGCGTCCCGCCTTCGCGCCTGGCGGCCGAAGGCTGGTTCACCCCCATGGCCCGCGGCGAGGAACTCCGCGGCATCCTGCCGGAGGGGAGCCTCCTCGCAGGCTTCACCGTCTTCGACGGCCAGATCTACAGTTTCCCCCTCTTCAGCTTCCGCCAATACACCTCCCTCAACTGGTTCAACACCGAACTGATGGAAGGCGCCGGCATCGACCCGGCGACCGGCCCCACGACCTGGGACGAATTCCGCCAGGCGGCCAACGCCATCACCGAGAGCGGCGGCGGGGGCGTCTTCGGTTGGATCCAGGGCCTCGGTTTCGCCGAGCGCCTCGGCGTCCACCTCAACGACCTGGCCCAGGCGGCCGGGGCGCACATTGTCGGCATGCCCGGCGCCAATGCCGTCGATCCGACCACCGGCGAGTACCCCTACGCCTCCGACCCCTACGTCCAGGCCCTCGAATTCCTCGTCTCCCTCCAGCAGGACGGCGCTCTCTTCCCCGCCTCCTCCAGTCTCGACGCCCGCACCGGCCGCGCGCGCTGGGTCACCGGCGCGGCCGGCATGTTCCTCGACGGCCCGTGGAACATCGGCGTCATCCAAACCGAGTTCCAAGACTTTCTCGACAAGGTCGGCGTCGCCCCGTTGCCCACGCCGACCACGGAGACACCCACCTTCGTCCACGCCGGACCGGGCGGCGGCGTCTTCTGGATCTCTAGTCAGTCGGAGAATCCGGAGGTCGCTGAGGACATCCTGCGGCAGTTCACGAGCCCCGAGTACTACGTCGGCCTCGCCGAGCGCATGGACCAGCCGCCGCTCGACCTCACCGCCGTCGAGCGCGCCAACGTCCATCCCACCTACAAACGCGCCATCGAGCTCTTCCAATCGGGTGTCCGCCTTGGCCCCAACGCTATCGTCCGCAATCCCGCCGTAGCCCAGGTCGTCGGCGAGATGGCCGAGATCCACCCGAATCTCGGCGAGATCGCCCAAGGCGCCTTCAGCGGCGACGTCACCGACTACAAAGCCACCCTGCAAGAGTACGCCGACAAGCTCACCGCCGAACGCGAGCGCGCCCTCCAATCCGTCCAAGACCAAGGCGTCGAAGTCACCCTCGACGATTGGGTCTTCTCCAACTGGGACCCGACCCAAGACTTCACCGCCGAGATGTATGGCCAACCCCGATGAGCGTCGCCGTTCGTCGTAGGGGCGGGACCTGCGCCCGCCCCTACGACGTATCGATCCGCACAGGTAGATCGTCAAACGGGAGCCGGCCGCATGGCCATGTTGCAAATGCAAACGGGCGCCGAAATCGCGGCGCCCGCACCAAAACAACAGGCGCGTACCCGCGGCGTCATCGCCCGGCTCTGGGCCGACCGCTGGATCTACCTCTTCCTGCTGCCGACCGCGACCCTCTACACCATGTACACCGTCTGGCCGATCGCCGCTAGCTACTGGTACGCGCTCCTCGACTGGAACGGCTTCGAACGCGACCGCGCCTTCGTCGGCCTCGACAACTTCCGCGAGCTTGCGCGCGACGACCTCTTCTGGAACGCGCTCGGCAACACCTTCCTCTTCGCCGCCGTCACCGTGCCGATCCGGGTCGCGCTCGCGCTCGTCGCCGCCGTCATCCTCAACAACCCGCGCTTGCCCTTCGCCAGCCTCTTCCGCACCGCCCTCTTTCTGCCGGTCGTGACGACGACGGCCATCGTCGGCGTCGTCATGGGGTTCGTCTTCGACCCGGCCGGCGGCCCGATCAACTTGCTGCTGCTCGAATCGGGTTTGGTCGACCGCCCGGTGAACTTCCTCGGCGACTCCAGCACCGCCCTCTACTCCGTCATGGGCGTCCACATCTGGAAGTGGTTCGGCGTCACCCTCGTCTACTGGCTGGCGGCGTTGCAAACAATCAACCTCGACCTGTACGAGGCCGCCCGCGTCGACGGCGCCAACGCCGCCCGCATCTTCTTCGACATAACGTTGCCGCTCCTGAAACCCTTCGCGGTCATCATCTTCACGCTGACCTTCATCGACACCCTCGAAATCTTCGATTTGATGCTGACGATGACCAACGG
>JBOGUE010000776.1:0-3462 GCA_050695955.1 Thermomicrobiales bacterium
CCTCACGATTGAGGGCGACGATCCCCCCGAACGCGCTGACAGGATCCCCAGCCAGCGCCTCCACGAATGCTTCAGAGATTTGAGGACGAACCGCCAAACCACACGGAATGGTGTGTTTGACGATTGACACCGCTGGCTCCTGGAACCCGCTGATAGCTTCCCACGCGGCATCGGCGTCGAGTAGGTTATTGAAGGAAAGCTCCTTGCCTGCTAGCTGAACGGCGTCGAGAATGCCGATCTCGACTGCACCAGGCACGAGCCGTCTGTAGGCAGCGCCTCGTTGCTGTGGGTTTTCTCCATACCGAAGCTCTCGCACCCGTCGTCCGGCAATCGTGAACTCTTCTGGAAACGCCACGACTTCAGACGTGTCACCACGAAGGTATGCTGCAACGACGGAGTCGTACGCGGCTACGTGGGCGAATGCCCGCGCGGCGAGTTGTCGTCGCCGATCAAGCCCCACACCTCCTGCATCCAACTCGGCAAGTACGACGTCGTACTCCGTGGGATCGGTGACCACCACGACGTCCGCGAAGTTCTTCGACGCCGCGCGGATCATTGCCGGCCCGCCGATGTCGATTTGTTCGATGGCGGTCGTCGTCGAGACGCTTTGGTCAGCGACCGTCTGCACAAACGGATAGAGATTGCTCGCGAGCATAGCGATCGGTTTGATGCCTTGTTCTTTGAGCTGAGCAAGATGGTTCGGATCGTCGCGCCGCGCGAGAAGACCACCGTGGATGTGCGGGTGAAGCGTCTTGACTCTGCCGTCGAGGATCTCTGGTGAGCTCGTGACCTCGGCAACAGCGGTGACCGGCACTCCAGCGCCCTGCAGAGCGGCGTGCGTGCCGCCGGTCGAAACGATCTCCCACCCCCGATTCACAAGTGCTTGGGCGAATTCGACAATTCCGGTTTTATCGTAAACGCTCAACAGAGCACGCATCCGCGATCGGATCCTTTCCTCGTAAGCCCGTTGGACTGGCAAACCGCCACCATAATCGACGTCATGATACCAGCGCCGAATCCCGCGGTTGAGGCGCCCACTCCAGGCGGTTGACACACGGGCCGCACTCCCGGACCATAGCCGTTCCGTGAAACCGGTCCGCGGCGGGCGGGCCAAGAGCAGCGTGAGGAGGGCCAGATGGCAGATGCAATCACCGCCCGGGGAGTCATTGCGCGTGAACCCGGAAAGCCGGGAGTCGTCGAGGAGTTCATCATCCCGCCCCCCGGACCGGGGGAGGCGTTGGTTCGCCTCCTGGCGTCGGGCGTGTGCCACACAGATCTCTCCGCGAAGAACGGTGTCTTCGGCACCGACTATTTCCCCTTTCTTCTCGGACACGAGGGAAGCGGCATCGTCGAGCGCATTGGCGAGGGCGTCGCCAACGTCAAGGAGGGTGACTACGTCATTCTTGCGTGGCGGGCGCCGTGTGGTGAATGTCGATTCTGCCGTGTTGGCCAGCCACACCTCTGTGCCGCCAGCCTCAACGCCTCGCAAAAGATGCGGACGACCGACGGGATCGATCTGATGCCGATTCTCGGCATCGGCGCCTTCTGCACGCACACCCTGGTCCATGCCAAACAGTGCGTGCCAATTCCTCAGGGGCTGCCACCCGAACAGATGAGTCTCATTGGATGTGGCGTCATGACCGGCGTCGGAGCGGCGCTCTATTCTGCTAAAGTCCAACCAGGCCAATCGGTCGCGATCATCGGCTGTGGCGGCGTCGGCGACTCCGTGATCATGGGCGCCAAGCTCGCCGGTGCGACGATCATCATCGCGGTCGACGTCGATCCGCAAAAGCTTGAATGGGCGAAGGGATTCGGCGCGACGCACACGGTCAATCCGCGCGAAGGGGATCCAGTTGTGCGGATAAAAGAGATCACTGGCGGACACGGCGTTAACGCATCCTTCGAAGCGGTCGGCAAACCCGAGACGATCGAGACCGCGATCTGGTGCCGGGATCTGGCCGGAACGTGTGTCGTGATCGGTGTTGCCGATCAGCAGGCGTCGTTGACGCTGCCGGTCGCCAAGTTTTTCGACTTGGGCGGCAGCTTGCGCATTTCATGGTATGGCGACTGCTTGCCGACCCGGGACTTTCCGCTCCTGGCAGCCTGGTACGCGCGGGGTCAGCTCGACCTCGACAGCGTTGTGACCCGCATCATCTCGCTGGAGGAAAGCGAAGAGGCGTTCCACGCTATGGAGCGAGGCGAGACCTTGCGCAGCGTTATACGTCTGTAGGGCATCAAGACGGTCCCAGTGGCAAAGGTTCGGCGGGGGACGTGACGAACATCTGGAGAAGCGCCAGCGCGGCGTCGAGGTCACGTGTATCAGCCATCTCGAATGCAGAGTGCGTGTACCGCGTCGCAATGGCCAGGAGCGCGGTGGGGATGCCGGCTCGAATCAATGCTGCCCCGTCGCTGCCAAATCCGGGGAAGATGCATTCCTGCACCGGAATGTCGTGCGTTGCAGCGACATCGAGGAGGCGACCGATTACCCGACGGTCATAGTGTGTCCACGAATCCTTGTAAACCAAGGTCGGGCCGTCGCCCAGGTGTACTGGGATCTCACGTTCGTCGACGCCTGGGTAGTCGGCGATTGGACCATTGTCGATGGCGATGGCGAGGTCGAACGCGTCGTGTTGGCCGAGCGACGTCGCGCCGACGAGCCCGATTTCCTCTTGGACCGTCGCGGCTACGGTCAACTCATAGGTCAGTGACGAGCGATCGATGTCGGCCAAGAGGTGGGTCACGAGTGCAAGGGCGACCCGATCGTCGATGGCCTTCCCGTAAATCCGATTGCCAAGCCGGTGAGGCGGCGGATTCCAAATCACGCCGGCGCCGACATTAATGCCAAGCGCCATCGCTTCGGCGCGTGATTCGACACCAACATCCACAAAGAGGTCGTTCGCGTCGAGTTTCCCGTGATCGTCGGCTTTGGTGGAGAGAATGTGACCAGTAGCGGTGGCGAAGACACCGTGGGCATGTCCGGAACGAGTGAGGATCAAGGCCGGCTGGCCCACGGGATATCGATGGTGGAACGACCGGCTACCGGCCTGGCCGTCGGCAAGCCACACGAAACCCCGGGCATCGATTGACTTGACGACGAAGCCGATTTCGTCGGCGTGGCCCTGAATCAGGAGGCGCGGACCCTTTCCGCCCACGCGCGCCACGACATTCCCGATGGGCGTCGTCTCGACATCGGCGCCAAGACTGGCCCATCGCTCCCGGCACCACGCCAAAACCGGTTCTTCCTGACCGGTCGGGCCGGGAAGGGCCATCAGCTCGATGAGGGTTTCGGCGATGGCGTCGCTGGCGCCGGTCGTACGGATGACCACCCTATAGCCCTTCCTCGTGAATGCCTATTGCACCGACGAACGATCGCGATCCGCGGATTGGACGGAAGTGCGGTCGGGATCGGTGAGCGCGTGCGATCGGATGCGGCGAAGCGCCACCGCCATCACTCGCTTTTCT
>JBOGUE010000777.1:0-3437 GCA_050695955.1 Thermomicrobiales bacterium
CGTCGATGCCGAGGATTCGAAGGAGATCGTCCAAACGGTCACACGCCTCAGCCGACGCCCCACTCTGCCGGACTCGCCCGCCAGCGCGGTTGCCATCGAGGGCAGAGCCCTCGACCACTTGCCGCAGGGCTTTCAATCGCCGCGTCAGTTCAAGTGCGAGTTGTACGCCCGCAAGGTTAAGACCTCGGTCCTCGACGAGGTATTTGACCTGGCGCAGGAGCTCGATGTCGTGATCAGAGTAGAGGCGCAGGTTGCCGGCAGTCCGGGATGGGACGATGAGTCCCTCACGCTCGTATTTTCGCAACGTTTGCGGGTGCATTTCGACCAGACGCGCCGCTACACTGATGACAAAGAGCGGCTCATTGAATCGCATCGCCATGCCTCCGTCCCCCTCTCTACGTCACCGCAATTATAAACATTGATACGGTCCATGTCAATTTACGTGCGAGGGGTTGGACTTGGAGGACGGCGCGGCACGCGTCGATGGGATAGGAGAAACGGATGTTGCTTTACGCACACCGGGGCAATTCGGTCACGGCTCCAGAAAACACGCTGCGCGCCTTCGAGCTCGCCGTCGCGGCGGGCGCCTATGGCATCGAAATGGATGTCAGGGCTTCGGTGGACGGCGCACTGGTCGTGATCCACGATCGGAACTTGCAACGGACGACGAGTGGACTAGGCAATGTTGACGAAATGCCGTTAGCGGCGATTCGTCAGGCTGACGCGGGCGAGGGACAGTCCGTCCCCACGCTCGACGAGGCGCTCGACCTCATCAGTGACCGGATTCGATTGGATTTGGAGATCAAGCAACCAGGCATCGAGCACGTGGTGATCGACTCGTTGGCACGTCATCCAGAAGTGAAGTGGGTCATCTCGTCGTTCGACTGGAGCGTCCTGCGCCGGATCCGAGAATTGACCTCCGCGGCCGAGCTCTGGCCGCTCAGCACCGAAACGACCGCTTCCGTCATCGACGTGGCGCAATCGCTTGGCTCGCCCTGCATCGCCGTCAATCATCGCGGGATCACGGAGAAGACGATGCGCGGGGTCGAGAAAGCGGGGTTGCGCATCTTTGCTTGGACGGTGAACGAACCGGACGAAGCGCGCCGCCTGCAGGCGCTCGGCGTTTACGCCGTTTGCACCGATGATCCGAAACAGATTCTGCCGGCGCTCTCCTAATTCGCCTCGCTCTCCTTCTCGTCATTCCCAACCTCAGCGAGGCACCGTCCCGTATTCAGGTCCTCGGCGTGATTCCCCGCGGTCTGGGCAAGACGATAAAGCAGTTCCTCGACCCGACTGAGGGGTGACTGATCGCTAGGTTCCGGACTCTTCCGTCGATTCTGCTGGTGTCTCAGTCGGATCCGGCGTCGCCGTTGCAGTTGCAGTCGGAGATGGTTCGGCAGTTGCCGACGGTGAAACCGTTGGCTCAGTCGTTGGGGTTTCCGCCGGCGGCTCGAATGTGGCGGTCGGTTCAGTCGGTGTCGGGGTCAGGGCGTCGGGTGTCGTTGTCGGCGTCGCGGATGGAGACGGCGTGCCTTCAGCCGATTGGAACGCGCCGCCACTGACCGTGAAGGCGTTCGTCTGTGCCCGGAAGGTCGTGCCATCGCCTCGTATCGGGTTGATTCCGTCTGGCGCCCAATCGGGCACTTCAATATCTACGTTCGTGCTGCCGGTGTTGGACGTGACAATACGGTCGAGCTCCACCCAGCCAGATCCGCGCCGCCACCGGATGCGGACGGTCTCCTTCTTGCCGAAACCCCGTAGCGAAACGTCGACGGATGAGCCGCGCGAAGCGATGCCGGGCACGATCTTGATTCGAGGCGCGACGTCATAGAAGGCTTCGGCACGTAACGCACCGGCGGAGAAGCGGATGAGCTGATCATTGCCGCCGGGCGTCGACGGCACGCGAAATTGCCCGCTTGCCGCACCAGTAGGATTGAGCTGAACGGTGTCAATGTCGATCATACTGCCGGACATCCGCCGCCACTCGATGGCCACGGCCGCATTAGCGGGGAATCCAGAAATCTGGTAATCGACCGACGTGTTGACCGTTCCTCGAGTTGGGCTAGTCGTCGCCGTCGGAACATAGGATCCCGCGATTTTCGCGGCCACCCGGTCGCGGAAGTTTGGCAATTGGGTCACGCCAACGTCACCGGGACAGGCGGTCGGCGAGCTCGCCGTCGCGATCTCCTTGTGGCCAGGAAGGTTCCAACCGTTATAGGTCGTCCCATCTCCGCGCCGATACGGACCGGTTCCCTTCGGATCAATGCCCCGCTGGTCGCAAATCCAGGCGGCGATCTTCGCCCCCGCGTCGAGCATGCTACCGGGGATCGACACGCCCATGAAGATACCGATGTTGGAGATCCCCATCGTGCCCTCATTGCACCGGAAAACGTGGCCGGCGACGACGTCAAGGCTTACGTGCTCGCCATCCCGGCCGACGCGACCCTCGTAGATTTGGTTGTTGTTCCCAATGAGCGCGTGATACCCGATGTCACCCCAGCCCTGGGTCACCGCATGGTAGTAATAGATTGAGCGCACCTCGGCGGCCGCATTCGAATAACCATTGGTCGTGGCCGTGTGGTGGACGACGACCTTCCGCGTCGTGACGTACTCGCGTGGCCAGATTTCTCGGCCATCGCGGAACCGATACGATTCGACGCAACCCCAGGCAGCCCGCGTCACCACGCTCGGCTTCGCGACCGCGGCCGACACGCCCTGGGTGGACGGCAGCAGAATTCTCACCCGCTCGCCATCGACGCTATTCAAGCACGTGAGGGTAAAGCGCCGAACACGGATTGAACCGCCCGCGGTGTCGAATCTGAGGCGATATTGGGCGAAGGTTGCGCGTTTTGCGTTGACAAGCGCTGCAAATGTGCCTGCGTTCGGCGCGGTTCCATCCGCGGCATCGATGATCGTTGGCGTCCAATCGGACCACCTCGCCCCGTCGGACGACCAACGCACGTCAACCGACATTGCTCCGCCAGAGGAGCGCGCGACCCAATGGGCTCCAATATGCGTCATCGGAAAATCGACCTGCACTGGTTCTGAAACGAATTCCTGACCGGCGCCGTTCGCAGCGGCAATAAGCTCCTGATCGTTGCCGCTGCCACCACCCAGATCTGTCGTCCGTCTGTCGCCGCGCGCGAACGCCGCGCCACGCTGCTCGACGTCTTCGACGATTGTGCGGATCTCCTGGGCCGCGGTTCGGTGAGGAGCGATCAACCAGGCCGGCCCGACGCTCGCGGCGACGATTGCCGCACCACCGACCGCGCCACGCAGAAGGCGACGACGGTTGACTGCCTGAGACAAACGCGTCGAGAAAGGCTCGTCCGCCATCGCGGTCCCCCCCTTTGCTTATGCGGACGGTTCGATTGTTGCTGGTCGCTCGTCAGGTTCCGGCCTGGCCTCACCTGACCGTCGCGAACAGCGTGCTTCTC
>JBOGUE010000778.1:0-2942 GCA_050695955.1 Thermomicrobiales bacterium
CCTTCGCGTCGAAGATTTGGGCGATGAGCATGATCTCCGAGCGGTGTTGCGGTTTGGCCGCGACCTTGATCATCGCCATCTCGTGGGCGAGGCAGTTGCTGCCGGTCAGATCGGTGACCTTCAGCACCTCCATTAATTTATAGAGCTGCTTGCCGGCCTGTTCGATCTCCAGCTCCTCGCCATTGACGACGAGCGTCATCCGGGAGACCCCGGGTTGCTCAGAGTGACCGACGGTGATCGAGTCGATATTGAACGATCGCCGCCTCAGGAGTGACACGACCCGGTTCAGCACACCCGGATGATCTTCGACCAGCACGACGAGGGTATGTGGTTTTTTCATCGCTATGCGTCCTCGCTCCTCGCTCCTCGCGCCTCGCGCCTCGCGCCTCGCGCCTCGCCCCTCGTCATGCGTCCGGGTCCTGATACCGATTGTGCATCATCTCGGAGTTGCCCGCACCCGGCGGCACGATCGGCCAGACGTTTGCCTCAGGTTCGATGACGAAGTCAATGACCACTGGGCCTTTTGTGCGCCGCGCCTGCTCGATCGCCGGCATGATCTCCTCGTCCTTGCGAACGCGGATACCGGTGATGCCAAACGCCTCTGCCAGCTTCACGAAGTCTGGGGCTGAAATCTCCACTTCAGAGTAATTCTTGGCGTGGAAGAGGTCCTGCCATTGCCGGACCATGCCGAGGTAGCCGTTGTTGATCACCGCGACGTTGATATCCAATCCTTCTTGGGCAGCCGTCGCGAGCTCGTTGAAGGACATTTGGAAGCCGCCGTCGCCGACGATTGCCCAGACCTCCATATCAGGCTGCCCGATTTTGGCGCCGACGGCGGCCGGCAAGCCGTACCCCATCGTGCCAAGCCCGCCAGAGGTCAGCCAGCGATGCGGATAGTCGAGCCCGAGGTGCTGTGCCGCCCACATCTGGTGCTGACCGACATCGGTCGTATAGATCGCCTCGCCATTCGTTGCCCGCGCGATCGCCTTGATGATCCCGTATGGCTCGGGCCATTCTGGACGATCTTCCAGCGCCCGTTCCAACACACGATTGCGCTGGCTATCGATCCATGCCAGCCAGTCGTCGTGCCGCCGGTGTTCGACCTCATGTACGAGGGCCTTAAGCACTTCGCGCGCGTCGCCAACGACGGGCACGTCGGTCTTGACGTTCTTGCCAATCTCGGCCGGGTCGATGTCGACGTGAACCACCTTCGCCTTGGATGCAAATCCGTCAATTTTTCCAGTCGCCCGATCGTCAAAGCGCGCGCCGATATTGAGTAAGAGATCAGCTTCGGCGAGCGCCTCGTTGACGTGCCGATGACCGTGCATCCCCATCAGGCCGAGCGCCAAGGGGTGGGACTCCGGGAAGGACCCCTGTCCTAACAGCGTGAACATCACCGGAATACCGGTCCGTTCAACGAAACGCGCGAAGACGTCTTCTGCTCCGCTCAACATAATGCCGTGGCCGGCCATGATCAGCGGTTTCTGCGCCTGGTTGATCAGTTCAGCCGAGAGCCGAACCTGGCGCATGTTCGGCAGCATGCTCGGTTGATAGCCGCGGCGGCCGACCGACGCCGGATAGCGAAACGGGGCCGAGGCGATGAACGCGCTCTTCGAGATATCGACCAGCACCGGACCGGGGCGGCCGGAACGAGCCAGGTAGAACGCTTCTTTGATCGTGGGCGCAATATCTGCCGGATCGGTGACGAGGTAATTGTGTTTCGTCACCGGCAAGCTGATGCCCGTGATGTCGACTTCCTGGAATGCGTCGCGGCCGATTAGCGGCTGCACGACCTGCCCAGTGATGGCGACGATGGGAACGGAGTCGAGTTGGGCGTTGGCTAGGCCCGTGATGAGGTTGGTCGCGCCGGGACCGGATGTTGCCATGCAAACCCCAACCTTGCCGGTGGCGCGGGCATAGCCATCCGCGGCGAGGGCTGCCCATTGCTCGAACCGGACGAGCACGTGGTGTAGCTTGGAGCTTGGCAACGCATCATAAAGTGGGATCACCGCGCCACCGGGATAGCCGAATACGGTGGTGACGCCCTCCGCTTCGAGGCTGGCGCAGGTGATTTGGGAGCCGGTCATCACCGGCTGATCCTCCTCGTGCTTGGTGGAGGCGTCCCGGCCGTTGCGTTGCTCGCGCGCTGGCGATAGGGTCGAGGGGTTTGCTAATGCCATCGCTCAGCTCCGTTCTCGCGCATCCGGCGTGGCCGATTCAACTCCGCGATGTTCCCGTTTCGCTCCGCTTCGTCGCGGTTCCGGTCCGGCTGCACTGCCCTTCGACCGATCGTTTGCTCTCACTCGTTGTGTCAGGCAATCAAAAAAGCCTCCCGTGGTGGGGAGGCCAGACAACCGCGTCTCGTTCGTTCTCGTCGGGACCCTACGCCGGGTCGTGGCCTCCACAGCACGATACGCTCCCTACCGGGAGCGAAATAAGTACGAGGCCGATAATGGAGAGGTTGGCGCGGGTCTTCATCTGCGTCTGATCTCGTCTTTCGTGCTCACGTAGTTCGTGATGCTTTGAACGATGTCGGCATCATACGCGGAGAACGCGCGGGGTGTCAACCGTCACAATGTTTCAATCACAATGCTTCTCATCCGGCCGGCGTACTGTCCTGATCATCCGAATCTTCACGCAATGGGAAATGCCCGTTCTGCTGGGGGCAGGCGTGATGTCCAGGATCCATGGAGGCGTCGCAGAGGGGGCATCGCGGTCTGCCGGCCGCGACGAGCGCCGCCGCTTCAGCACTGAACTCGCGGGCTTGTTCGCGGCTGATGCGGCAGGTAAATCGCGGGGCGTCGTTCTCGTCTTCGACGTCATGAGCAATGATCACGAGCCGGTCGCGTTGCTCATCGAACCCCAACTCCATCCGGCCAGCACGAAACTGCGAACGGGAATTCGCGTCGTACTCGATTGGGACGTTGGGCTCAGAAAGCTCA
>JBOGUE010000779.1:0-7963 GCA_050695955.1 Thermomicrobiales bacterium
ATTCCCGGTCCAGCCCAGGACCAATCAATTGCAGCTCGAGTTGTTGCTCCCGCCGCATGTCGCGGAAGTTCAATCCGGCGAGCTTCAACTCGGCATCAAGACGCGACGCCTGGCCGGCAAAGGTCGCGGGCGGCAATCCGATGGCTGGGCTGTCGGGCCTCGGAACGGCCACGGTCGATTCCTTCGCGAACGCCCAAATGGCAATTTGGCGCGGTGTGTCCGTACGAGTCGAACGTCCGTGCGGGTCGATCCCAGTATAGCGTAGACAATCCGCACCACGTCGCGCCGTTCGGCGGACACTACCCCACTGTTCCTGCACACGCGAAGAAATCAGACAATACACCCCGTCCACGGCGGCTGCTTATCGTCCGAACGCGGCCCGCATCGCCCATTTCATCGGCAGGGGGCCGCCATGTCGGGGATATCGACGAGTTGATAGCCTTGGTCGCGGAGATCAGCGACGATCCGGGGCAAGGCGACGGCGGTTGAGGTCGTGCTGGCTGGGCCATCCAAATGGAGCTCAACGATCGCGCCGTCGTAGACGTTGCCTATGACCTGTTGATAGACACCCTCGGCGGTGGCGTTCTCGCCATAGTCGATGGCCGGGACAGTCCAGGATATTGGCAGATATCCCTCGCGCGCGATCAACGAGCGGACGCGCCCGTCAATCGCGGCGGCGTACGGCGTGAACCACGGTCCAGGCTGGGCGCCGAGCACATCCTCGATTGCCGATGCCGAATCGCGAATATCCGCCAGCACAGCGGCGTCGGGACGCCGCGTCAATTCCACTGGCTGATCGCCGTGACTACCGATCACGAACCCGCCGGCCGCCAATCGAGTCAGCGCCTCCGGATGCGCTTCGGCCCACCAGCCCATGATGAACATCGTCGCCGGCACGTCCTCATCGACCAACGTGTCGACGATGCTCCACGCCGGCTCCTCGCCGATGCCAATGTTGAAAATGAGGGAGATGCGGTTACACCCTGGCTGCCCCTCGCCAAGGTAGGGCGGTTCGGCGGGGTCGGTGGCGACGTAGAGCCGGTAGGCGTACCCGCTCAGTGATCGGTGTCTGACTGGCACGAACCCATCAACTTCGTCGCCCGCGATCTCGACTGACGACCCGAGCGGCAGCACGTCCAGGACGTCGCAATCGAGACGCGGACACGACCGTACGTTGACGCCCTCGCTGCCGACGACAACGCCGATGGTGGCGGCATTTGTCGTGGGCGAAGCGATACCGATTGCCGACAGAAGACAGGCAAGAGCCGCGAGCCATCGCCACCCAAGTCGATCCATTCCATCCACCCCACGGACCGCGCGTAGCTCTCCGAAAACAACCGGGCGGGGTGTACGTACACTATCAGATAGAGTGACGGCGAGTCAACCAGGCACGATTCCGCTCATCCAACTTCCGTTCCGCCAGCCGTTGGCCGTGAGGTCGCGGCGGAACGGACTGACATGCGCCGCAACCGCATCCAGAATCGCTTCACCCTCGGCCGCGCTTATCGCCGACGGCGGACCGCTGTAGCCATGCGGCACGACGCCGTCAAACGAGCTGAAAACGCGGACCGGTTCGTCCATGCGCTGATGTGGCCGGTCAATCGCGCGTTCGGGAAATGGTCACCGTGAAACTCGGTCGCCCCGATCGGCAGCACCGCCGTGTCGAACCCGCCTCGTCGAATGTCCCACGGCGTGAGTTCGGCCAGGTGAACTGACGCCAGCGTTTTCTCGCGCGCCACATCGTCTCCCTTCGGTCACGTCCTCATTGCGGCCCGTGTGCCTCGATCCAGGCGAGGTAGTCTCGCATGCCGTCGTCGAAGGTGATCGAGGGCGTCCAACCGAAATCTCGTGCCATCCGGGCGTTGCTTGGGACTGGTCCGAGCGGCGTGCCCGATACCCGCACGTTTGCGTCTGGTTCTGGCGCCAGTTGGAATGTGAAGCCCGGCAGGTGTCGCTGAAATGCGGTTAGGATGTCGCCGATCGAGAACAATCGACCGCACGTGAGCGAATAGACGTCGTGCGGCAGGTGGGGCGTCGCCCAGGCGCGTTCGATCCCTTCGGCGATGTCCTCGACATAGGTCCAGTCGAGGTACGGACCTTCGAGGGAGTTGACCAACACCGGTTGCCCCTCGAAGTGGAGGCGCAGCATCTCTCGCAACTCGGTCGCCCCGACGTAGCCGGGCGTCACTCGTTCCATTGGCCCAAAGACGTTCGCCGGCCGGATCGAAACCACGTCGAGCCCGAACAGGTCCGCATACCGGCGGCAGATGCGTTCGCTCGTGTGTTTCGTGATGCCATAGAGGCCGGTCGCGTGCGACGGGACGTCTTCGGTCAGTTCGGTGATCCCCGCCGTTTCGCCCCAAACGGCGCAGGACGAGACGTAGACAAACCGCTCGAAACCCGGCAACGAACGGGCCACGTCGAGGGCGTTGATCGTGCCGTACAGGTTGACGTCGACGATCCGTGCTGGCTCGTGGCGTTCGCGGTCGACACGCGGTGTGATTGCCGCCGCGTGGATGATTCGAGTCACGTCATGCCGCCTGGCAACCTCTCGCATCTGCTCGACGTCGACCACATCGCCGTGCTCGAAGAGGACGCGAACGACGTCGCCGCCGAGAAAGTCGCGCAACAAATCGTCTGGCGCCATCAGGTCGTAGGAGACGACCGTCTCGCCGCGACGAGCCAGCCGCCGCACAATGTGGCAGGGCACCCAACCGTTGCCGCCGGTCACAAGCGTCGTCAAACTGGCCTCCATATTCCTTGATGAGGGTCGAATCGCGCGGCATTATCGCCGTCATGCGAACGGGCGATAATGGGGGGATAAAAGCACTCGGCGTTTGACGGGAATCCATTCCCGAATATGGGGACACGATCGACCTATGACCACGCAGTCGCCATCAGTTCAACCTGGACCCGCTAAGGCCTGGGGCGGCAGATTCGCCACCACCCCGGACGCCCGATTGGAAGCGTTCAACGCCTCCGTGCAGTTTGACGTTCGCATGATCCGGGAGGATATCCGCGGTTCGGTCGGCCACGTCCGCATGCTCGGACGCCAGGGGATCATCGCCCCAGAAGAGTCGACCGCAATTGAGAACGGTCTGTGGCGCGTCTGGGACGAAGTCGAGGCCGGCGCGTTCTCTCTGACGGTTGCGGACGAGGACGTCCACACCGGCGTCGAGCGGCGGCTGCGCGAGTTGATCGGCCCGATCACCGGGAAGCTGCACACTGGTCGTAGCCGCAACGATCAGGTAGCCAACGACTTTCGCCTCTGGAGCCGCGGCGCGATCCTCGCGGTTGTCGACAGCGTGCTGGAGATGACGGCCGCGCTCCTCGACGTCGCCCGGGAGCATTTGGATGTAGTGATGCCCGGCTACACCCATCTCCAGCGCGGCCAGCCGGTGCTCCTCGCCCATCATCTCCTCGCCTACGTCGCCATGTTCGAGCGCGATATAGACCGGCTAAAGGACGCTTACCGTCGGACGAATGTGCTCGTGCTCGGCTCCGCGGCGCTTGCCGGGGCCACGTATCCCCTCGACCGCGAGTGGGTCGCCGCCGACCTTGGATTCGACGCCATCTCGTCTAACAGCATGGACGCCGTTGCCGACCGCGACTTCGTCCTCGACACGCTGCACGCCTGCGCTCTGATCGCCATCCACATTTCGCGCCTGAGCGAAGAGATCATCCTCTGGTCCTCGAGCGAAGTGAAATTCCTCGAGCTGGACGACGCCTTCGCCACCGGCAGCTCGATCATGCCGCAGAAAAAGAATCCGGACGTGGCCGAGCTGGCACGGGGTAAGACCGGTCGCGTCATCGGTCACTTGATGGCAATGCTGACCGTCATCAAAGGGCTGCCATTGACCTACAACAAAGACATGCAAGAGGACAAGGAGGGACTGTTCGACAGCGTCGATACGACGCTGGCCGTGCTCGACGTCTTCCCGGCTATGCTCCGCACCGCCCGCTACAACCGGGTGCGCCTGGCCGAGGCGGCGATTGGCGACTTCATCCTGGCGACCGACGCCGCGGACCTTCTGGCTCGCAACGGCGTGCCTTTCCGCGAGGCACACGAAACCGTCGGCCGGCTCGTCGGTCGCTGCCTCAGCGAAGGGAAGACCTTCTCCGATCTCACCAACGCCGAGTGGACCGCTGTCCATCCCGTCTTCGGCCAGACTAAGCCGCCCCTGACCGCCGAAGAGAGCGTCGCCGCCCGCGACGTGCCCGGTGGCACCGCCCCCGGCCGCGTCACCACGGCAATCGACACCGCGCAATCTAGCTTGGAGGACAATCGAGCGTGGCTCGTCGAACGCGAGGCCGTGCACGGCGCGGTGATGCAGTTGCGGCGCGGGAGCGGCGCGGAGAGCTAATGGCCGCGCCAGCGCCGCTGCTGGATCTCGAGGTCCGGTTCGCCCAATCGCCAACCGAGTTCGCGGTGGTCCGCGAGATCAGGCGGCGCGTCTTTGGGCTGGAACAGGGCGTGCCGCACGCGGGGGAAGATGACGCCGACGACCGGCGGAGTCTCCATGCCCTGGTGGTGATCCCGGAGGGCGCAATCGGCACCGGTCGCCTGACATTGCCGGACAAGGAGAGGCCCCACGCCGTCATCGCCTGGGTCGCCACTCTCGCCGACTATCGCGGTTATGGGGTCGCCACAGCGATCATGCGCGCGTTGCTCGATGCGGCGGACGAGGCCGGCGCACCGACTGTCCTCCTCAGCGCTCAGTCTCATGCGATCCGCTTCTATCGTCGCTTCGGGTTCACCCCCTACGGCGATCGATTCTCAGCCGGTGGCATCGAGCACCAATTCATGTATCGGTCTCGCCACTAACTGGCGCCTCCGACTGCATCCAATCCGGCCAATTGATTGTCGCGCCGTCGGCCCCGGATTCGAAGAGGCGCTCCACCTGCACGCGCTGATCGATCCCCCACGCCCGTACCGTCAGTCCATGTGCTCGCGCTATGTCGACGCGACGTCGTGAGAGCTGAGAGACATGCGGACAGATCTGGTTGATCCCTCGCTCGACGATCCGCTCGACGAGATTCGTTTCAAACGACGGCGTCAGGAACCCGAGGTTAACGTCGCCGTCCAGTGCCCGCGCATCGAGGAGCGGATACCAGAGGAAAGACGTGATCTGAACCCGGTCGAGCATCCTGCGCTCGCGGAGAAGTTCGATCAGCCGTCGAGTGGCCCGTCCGTCCTTAATCTCGAAGACGAAGGGGATGCGAGGCACGTATTCGTCAATTGCCTCCTCCACGGTCAGCACCCGTTCGCCCGCGAATTCCGCGGCAAACCATCCGCCGAGATCCAAACGCCGGAGTTCTTCCAGCGTGAAGTCGTCGACCGGCCCGGAACCGTCCGACGTGCGATCGAC
Source organism: Thermomicrobiales bacterium (assembly GCA_050695955.1). GTDB lineage: Bacteria > Chloroflexota > Chloroflexia > Thermomicrobiales > UBA6265 > JBOGUF01. Next base: position 5,370 of record JBOGUE010000779.1, read on the forward strand.
AGTCCCATCGTGGAAGAGAACGAGCCGACCGTCCCGGATCATCCGCACGTCAGTCTCGATCGCCGCCGAGCCCATATCGATGGCGCGGTCGAAAGCGGCGCGGGTATTTTCCGGCGCGTACCCGGACGCGCCCCGGTGCGCGATCGTTTGCACTTGCAATTGCATGTCGTCAATCCCCACCCTGCTTCCAACGTCCAGACATCGAGCTCGAACCTGGTCAGCATACCCTCAGTCTCAACGCGGTCGCTTTCCTGATCCTTAGGCCGCGGATAGCCATGCAGAAGGGATATATTCGTGAACATCGGGGTATCTTGGGATCATCCGTGGATTAATGCGGGTCGTGGCCTGGAACGTGGAACGTGGAACGTGGAACGTGGAATGGTCACATCTGGCATGGCCAACCAATCGGATCACCCGGGGGCAAGTCGCTTGAGTCAGGATCGACATCTTGGACCAATGAAGCGCGTGCCGCGCGCGACCTACCGCGTACAGCTCAACGCCGGGTTCACCTTCGTGGACGCCCGGCGCATCGTCCCCTACCTCGCCCGGCTCGGCGTGGACACGCTCTATGCCTCGCCGATCTTCAAGGCCTCTCTCGGCAGCATGCACGGCTACGACGTCACCGACTTCGGTACGCTGAACCCCGAGATCGGAACAGTCGACGCGTTTCGCGCCCTGGTCGCCGATCTCCAACGGCACGCCATGGGTTTAATCCTCGACGTCGTTCCAAACCACATGGGTATCCGCGGCGGCGCCAACGCCTGGTGGCTCGACATTCTGGAAAACGGCCAGACATCGCCCTACGCGACCTTCTTCGACGTCGATTGGCGACCACTCAAGCCGGAGTTGCGCGATAAGGTCTTGCTGCCGGTTCTCGGCGATCACTACGGCGTCGTCCTGGAGCGGGGCGAGTTGGAGTTGCGCTACGCCGCCGGCGCCTTCACCGTCTGGTACTTCCGGCAGCCGCTACCGATTGCGCCTCCGACATACCCAGCCATCCTGCGGCCACCACTCGATGAGTTGGTGGAGCTTCTCGAAGCGGCCGATCCGCGAATGCTTGAATACCAGAGCATCATCACCGCCTTTGAGCGCCTGGCCGCGAACGATGTACGCCACGCCGGTCAGACCGCCGAGCGGCAGCGCGAGCAGGTCGTCGCCAAGCGCCGGCTCGACGACCTGCTTCGCGACGTGCCCGAGATCGAGCGAGCCGTCGTCGCGACCGTCGTTCGGCTCAATGGCACACTAGGTGAGCCGTCCAGTTTCGACGATCTCGACCACCTGCTCGATTGGCAGTCGTACCGTCTCGCCTTCTGGCGCACCGCGGCCGAGGAGATCAACTATCGGCGCTTCTTCGCGATCAACGAGCTCGTGGCGATCCGCCAGGAAGAGCCCGCCGTCTTCGACGCGACTCACGAACTGTTGCTTCGCCTCATCGGCGAGGATGCCGTCACCGGCGTTCGCATCGACCACCCCGACGGGTTGTTGGACCCGGCGGGGTACTTCGCGCGACTTCAGGAGCGCGCGCCATCGCCGCTGTATCTCGTCGTCGAAAAGATTCTGGAGCACGGCGAGTCGCTGCCGGACGATTGGGCGGTCAACGGCACCGTGGGTTATGAGTTCGCCCGGCTAACGACTGGGCTCTTCGTCAACCCGGCTAACCGCAAAGCCTTCAACACGATCTATCAACGGTTCACCGGTCGCACGGGAACATACGACGACTTGATCTACGAGCAGAAGCAGCTGATCATGCGGGTCGCGCTCGCCAGCGAGGTCAACGTCCTCGCCCGCGCGCTCAACCGCATCTCGGAGCAGCGCCGCACCACACGCGACTTCACGCTCAACAGCTTGCGCTTTGCCCTACGCGAGGTCATCGCCTGCTTCCCGGTCTATCGCACCTACATTACGTGCGACAACGGCACCGTCAGCGACCGCGATCGCCGTTATATCGAGACCGCGGTCGCCCGCGCCAAACGCCGCAATCCGGCCAGCGACCTCGCTACCTTCGACTTCATCCGGGACGTGCTGCTCCTGCGCTTCGCGCCGGACGCGACGGAGCGCCAGCGGCTAGAGCAGTGTCGCTTCTGTCTGAAATTCCAGCAGCTCACCGGGCCGGTCATGGCTAAGGGCGTGGAGGACACCACGTTCTATATCGACAACCGGCTCGTGTCGCTGAACGAAGTCGGCGGCGACCCGATGCGGTTTGGCGTCGACGCTGCCGAGTTTCACCGCGCGAACGAGGAACGCCTGCGCCGGTGGCCGCACGCTATGCTGACTTCCTCGACCCACGACACGAAGCGCAGCGAGGACGTCCGCGCCCGCATCGACGTCCTCTCCGAAATGCCGCGCGAATGGCGAGCCGTCATCAATCGCTGGTCGCGACTAAACCGTCGTCTCAAGTCTCGGGTGGAGGGGGAGTTTGCTCCCGACCGCAACGACGAGTACCTCTTCTATCAACTCCTGCTTGGCGCTTGGCCGTTCGGTATGGATCGGCCGGACGCGGCGTTCATCGACCGCATCGCCGCGACGATGCTCAAAGCGATCCACGAGGCCCAAGTCCACACCAGTTGGATCAACCCACACGAGGAGTACGACAC
>JBOGUE010000780.1:0-2628 GCA_050695955.1 Thermomicrobiales bacterium
CAGCCGGGACGCCGACGCGACTGGAGAGATACGCTCGGCTCGGATCGACCGCTCACCGGACGAGCCGCTCCGGCTGCACGTCTTCCTCGATGGCTCGGTGATCGAAGTCTTCGCGAACGGCCGCGCCTCCATCACCGACCGCATTTACCCATCCCGCCCGGATAGTCTCGGCGTTGGGCTGCTCGCGCGTGCCGGTCGGGCGACGCTCACCTCGCTCGACGTCTGGGAGATGGACTCGATCTGGACATCCGAGGACCACGCGCCCGGTCGCGAGGGCTGACGACGGAGTTGCCTACTCCCTGGATGGCGGCCCGTCGTCCAGCAGCAGCTCCATGACGATCGTATCGACCCACCGCCCGTCGAGTACGCCCTGTTCCTTGTAGATGCCGACCTCGCGAAAGCCGTGCCGCTGATAGAGGCGCATCCCCGGCGCGTTGACGGGAAAGGCCGCCAGCACCAGCTTGTGGTGGCCAAGCCGCCGCGCCTCGGTGATGAGTTCCGGGAGGAGCGCGCTGCCGACGCCCATGCCCCGCGCCTCCCGCGCCACGTAGACCGAGAAATCGGCCACAAAGCGGTAGGCCGGGCGCGCGTTGAAGACGTTCAGCGAGCCCCAGCCGGCCACGTGGCCGTCCCGCGCGGCGACCAAGACCGGGTGCCGGTCGTCGCGCGCCGTCAGCCACGCCAGGCGCTCGTCCTCCGTCCGCTCCTCTGTCTCCAGCGTCGCCAGCCGATCGGCAATCCCCTGGTTGTAGATCCGGGTGATCGCCGGGATGTCCGCCGCGGTTGCCGGGCGAACCGTGATCTCGGTCGTTGCGGTCATAGTCCTCTCGTGCTTGCTCGTTGAGTCACGTTGGGGAGGTGTTGCCGCCGTGGGTGGTGCTTAGGACGGATGTCATCCGCGAGGCATTTCACCCACTGGTCGTCACGGCGGCTTCTTCCAGAACGACGACCGCGCCGGTCGTGTCGAGCGCATCCTCGTCGAGTTCTACGACGGTCGTTTGGCCGTCCGGCGCGACGATCAGCCACTCCCACGGCTCGATGTCGGCGGTAGAGACAAGGGCGCGACAACCGAGTTCATTGCAGAGCCGGCGAAGGGTTGCCAGTTCACCATCTCGACTCGCAACGCGTGCCTCAAGGTCGCTGCCGTGCAAGATTGCCATGAGCTGTAGCGGAAACTCGCCCGGCAACGCACGCCGTTCCAGCCCGATCCGCGCCCGCGGGTCGGTCCATGGATTCTCTTCGGCAATATCGACGACAATCGCGACTTCTTCTGGAGCAATGCCAAACACCGCGGCCCATGCTTCGCGCAGGCGATTGTTTGGGATGTCACGATCAAGTGCGAGATCTGTCCACAACATCGATCAACCCTCTCGCCTGCCGGCGTGCCAAGCGGCGCGCGCTGCCTCTCGTCCGAGTTGGTGGATACCCGGCCCGGACACTGGAAACAGACGGCCATTCGACTTGAGACGGTATGTTCGTCCATTGACGACGTAGGTTTCGCCTGTTCGAGCGGCCTTCCCTTCATTGATTGCGGCGACATCAGCGCCCACATCGACCGACGGCTCAATCACCGAATTGACCTTCGTGGGAAACGAGCCTTCTCTGACGGTTGTCAGCCGGTGCCGCGGATTCGGTGGCAACGCCTTTCGTGGCGGCAGATTCGGGTTCACCGTCCGTTCTGTCTCCCATGATGCGCCGCCAGCGTGGCCAGTAAGGCCCCGATTCGTCCTGGGCCTATGCGGCCGGTGGGATCGTTGCTGTCTCGCAGGGCGCATCCTACGACACCCCACCGCATGAAGAAACCCTAACAATCCATTGCGCCCAACATGTATTGCGCGGCCCGCGGCCATGCTCCGCTTGGGTAAGCCGGTCGTCGCAGCGGCTGTGCCTGGGACCGGCCGCATGAACCATCAGAAAGGGGGCATAGGTCGACGCGATGCGGCCGGACCGCCGAGGTCGCGCCGGGTTTATTCATTCGGTGGTTCGCAACGGACATGTGACGGGAGCATCAGCTCCCGAAAGGAGACAAGACCATGCGAATACGCATCATCGGCGTGCTGCTGACCCTGGTGATGGTGGGGTCTGTCTTGGTCGGGGCGCCTACGGCACGCGCCGAGGAAAAGACTTGCCGATCTTCGTTCGGACGGGTGACGTTCGACAACGTGCGTGTGCCAAGTGGGGCGACCTGCACGCTCAACGGCACACGCATTAAGGGCACGCTCAAAGTCGAAGGCGGCGCGACGCTGCGCGCCTCCTCGGTCAACGTCATCGGCAACATTCAGACCGAAGGGCATCGCTCGGTCACGATCAATGGCGGTTCTGTCGGCGGCTCGATCCAGATCAAGCAGGGCGGCGGCGGTTCCGTCAGCGGCGTGCGGGTGACCGGCGACATTCAGGTCTTCAGCAATAACGGCCGCATCACGATCACCAACAATCGCGTCAATGGCAACTTGCAATGCAAGAGCAACAGTCCAGCCCCCATCGGCGGCGGCAACGTCGTCCAGGGCAACAAGCAGGACCAATGCCGCCGGCTCTAAGCCGACATCACGCCCAAACCGGCGGGACGCATCGTATCCCGCCGGCTACCCCGTCATCCCGAGCCGCCCTCCCCCCCGTCATCCTGAGTAG
>JBOGUE010000781.1:0-2670 GCA_050695955.1 Thermomicrobiales bacterium
CGATCTTGTCCACCAGGGCCACTTCGGTCAAATGGTCGCCCTACGCGGCGACGAGATTGTCGCCGTCCCCCTCGCTGAAGCCACCGGCGAGCTCAAGCTCGTCGACCCGAAGCTGTACGAGGTGGCACGGGTGTTCTTTGGGTAGTGCGGCTTACCGTACCGCGTCGCTGTCCGTGTCTGGCGGCTGCCAGTGGTCGATTCCCGGCATCCGGTTGACCTGGGCATCGAAGCTGGCCAGCGATTCACCAAGCTCCTCGGCCCAGACGACGACCAGCGCATCGACGAAGCTCAGTTTGGGCCGGGACACCCAGAGGTCCAGCGCCTGGATCGATAGCCGCTTGCGGGGAACCTTGCAGCCAGGCACCTGCAGGATCGGCCGCACAAGGTCTCCGACCTCCGGCCGGGGCACGTTGTAGTGCCGCTTGGAGGAGAGAATGAAGACGACTTCCGCGATGACGGCGTCGGAGGTCGTGAACGTCTCTTGCCCCTCCCGCACGAGTCGGAAGAGCGACCGGGCGATCCGGGCGGTCTGTTCGTCTTCCGGCGTTGCCGGCCGGACGAAATAGCGGAGGACGACGTTGGCGTCGAGGACGATCACGCGCGAAGGCGTCCAACGACGCGGTCCGCCTCGTCTTGCATCGCCTCTTCGATCTCCTCGTCGAAGTCCGCCGATGTCCCTGGAATCGGGGCGACGGCGCCAAAGGCCGTCTCCACGGTGTAGCGCGCACGCACGAGGCGGACATCGTCGTCATCGAGCACGAAGGTCACCTTATCGCGTTTATGCAGCCCAAGGCGTCGTCGAATCTCGGCCGGGATCGTCACTTGCCCTTGACTGGTGATGGTCGCGTCGATCGTTTTCATCATATCCACCTGTGCAGTAATCGAACCATCAATAAGTAAGGATCGGAGAGCCACCCCATTATATGTGATTTGGGCGAGACCGTGGCCGGCGAGCTCAAGCTCGTCACCCCGAAACGCTACGAGGTGGCGAAGGTCTTCTTTGGGTGACGTGGCGTAGGCGGATTGCAATTAAGATGGCGCGGTGCGACGGGTAACGGCGAACGTGCGGTGATACGTTCGTGTGATCGTGACCGAGCTCGATCGCTGGGCGACTACGCCACGCTGGGAAGAACAACGTGACCAGATATGCACCAGCCCCATCACCAGGCCACATCTTGCCGCGGGACGTGACCATGGACGACCTCCCCATCTTCTTCGAGTATCAACGAGACCCGGAGGCAACCCAAATGGCCGCCTTCCCGGCCAGGAACCGCGACGCGCACATGGCGCACTGGACCAAGATCCTGGCCGACGAGACCGTGATCACGCGGACCATCCTCGTCGACGGGCGGGTGGCCGGCAACATCGTCAGCTTCGAACAAGACGGTGTACGGGAAGTCGGCTACTGGATTGGCCGGGACTACTGGGGCCAGGGCATCGCCACCAAGGCGCTCGCCGCATTTCTGGATGTCGTCACGACGCGGCCGCTCTATGCCCACGTCGCCAAACACAACGTCGCCTCGCGCCGGGTCCTGGAAAAGTGCGGGTTTACGATCACGGGCGAGGACAAGCGGAATGCCGACACCCCTGGCGAGGTGGTCGAGGAGCTGATTCTGACACTCGACGCGAACCCAGAAGATAAAGCGCGATGATCGCGGTACAGTCGGCGTATCAGTTATGAATGGCCGGACGATAGCTCCGAACCTGTCAACATCGAAATCGTGGACGATCACGAACGGAGACAATGACGATGGTACGGCCCCTCATTCATCCCGGCGAGATACTGGCCGACGAACTTGAAACGTTGCAGATAAGCGCTTCTCAGCTCAGCCGGGAGTTGCACGTCCCCGTCAACCGCATCACGCGGATTCTTGGCGGCAGGCGTGCCATCACGGCCGATACCGCGTTGCGACTTGGCCAGTGGCTCGGCACCGGCCCGGAGTTCTGGCTCAATCTCCAGAAGGCGTATGAGCTGCGCTTAGCGGAACAGGAAGTCGGCGCGGAAATCCGACGCACGATCACCACCCTTCATGTACCGAGCGAGCAGAGCGGCGCTCCGGCGTCCAGTTCGTCGGCGTCGATCCGGCTCCCCGCGTAATCAATTGCCGCTCGCGGCGGGTGGCCGTGGTCAGCTCATGGCGCGCTTCTGCCGCGAGTCGTTCTGGCCGCCGCTTGCTGCATCTGGCGTCGTCGAGACCTAACCACGGGCCAGGTGGCCGAGTATGACCCGCGGGTCCGGCAGCAACGGCCGCGCCCGGCGGAGGAACGCGGCCGAGCACATCAGTGCCGCCTCGTGCCGGGCGTCCCACGCGAACCCATAGCCGTCCCGCACCGCCGGTGGCAGCAAACCGATTGCGGCCAAACGCACCAGCGGTCGCAATGCCCCCGTACCCGTCGGGGCGCGGGCGCCAAGTAACTCGGTCGCCAATGTGCGGGCGGTGCTGGTTACGGCGATGGCGCCATTCGCCATCGTCTGGTCGAGGTATCCGCGCAGGTCGTCAACGCTCGTCGGAACGCCGGTTTCCGGGATGCCGAGCATTAACCCGATCCGCGCCATCTCGGCGCAATAGCGGTCCATTTCCTCGCGAGCCAACGGTCCGATGAAGTGTTCATGCGCTCGCAGCATCGAGTCGACCGTCACCGCGTGGACCCACAGCAACAGATCGGGAT
>JBOGUE010000782.1:0-9853 GCA_050695955.1 Thermomicrobiales bacterium
CGCCGAGGGTGCCGTCGCGTCGCCACTCGCGATCACCGCCGAAATCGACCGCGACGAGGTCGCGCGCGTCGACGTCGAACGCCCCCTCTTGACCCCGGCGATCACGCACACCCCGGTCAGGGAGCAGGGCCTCTACGGCGAGTTCTTCCTGCCCGCCACCGACGACTCGGCACCCGCCGTCCTGGTCCTCGGCGGCTCAAACGGCGGCCTCGGTCCGCACCTCGAGCGCGAGGCGGCGCTGCTGGCCACGCACGGCTTTGCCGCGCTCGCCCTGGCCTACTTCCGCGCCGGCCTGTCCGGGTTGCTGCCGTCCGAGTTGGTGAACATACCGCTCGAATACTTCGCCAAAGCCATCGACTGGCTCGGCCAACAGTTGGGGGTGCGCGGCGACCGGCTGGGCGTCGTGGGCCACTCACGCGGCGGCGAGTTGGCGCTCCTCCTGGGCGCAACCTATCCCGCCTTCGAGGCGGTCGTCAGCTACGTCGGCAGCGGACTGATCTACTCGGCCCTCAATGGCGTCGATCCGGCATGGACCTACAACGGTCAACCGCTGCCGCACTTCTGGAACCCAGAGAACTGGAGCGACTCCGCCATCCCGGTCGAGCGGATCAACGGCCCGGTCCTTCTCATCTCGGCCGAAAATGACCTGGTGTGGCAATCGGCGATCCTGTCGCAGTTCGCCGAGGACCGCCTGCTTCGCATGAACCATTCCTATGCGGTTGAGCACCGTCGATACCAAGACGCCGGGCACTTCATCCTCCCGCCCTATCAGCCGGCCACGCAGGGCCTCGACTTTTCCGGCGGCACCGCCCACGGCAACGCCACGGCGATGGCAGACTCCTGGCCCCGCGTCCTTCGCCTGCTCGACGAGCGATTGCGCCGGTAAGACACCCGCACGCTGCGCGTCTACCACTGCCCCCGGCCGTCAACCACAAAGCGCGGCGGCACCTCTGGCCAGCCCCGCGCGCCGGACCGGACGATCATCTCCGCGACTTCCTTCAGGCGAACGTCCATCCCCGGCAATCGATCAATCGCGATCCACACCGGCCGGTACTCGCCGCGGCCCTCCCCGCGCATCTCCGGCCCCTCGCCACGGCCAAACGCGCCACCCGTCACCCGCGCCAGGAAGAAGAACTGCAACACGTCCCGCCGCTCCACCTCCGCCACCAACCGCCCAACCTCGATCGCGATCCCGACTTCCTCCCGCGCCTCGCGCACCACCGCCGCTTCCGCCGACTCCCCCTCATCGACCCCACCACCGGGAAAAACAAAATAGTGCTGCCCCCCACGATGCCGTTCGATCAGCGCCACCGCTCCGCCGTCGATGATCACTGCCCGCGCACGGGTCAACTGCCCGTCACTCACTCCGCGTCCGCCCATCCAACCACGCGCGGACCTCCGCACTATGGTCCGCGTAGTGCCAATAGCAGCACCCCGCCAGCACCTTCCACGGCGTCCAATCGGGCGGCATGCCGAGGTAGCGTCCGGGATCGTGCAGGTCGTCGTCGTCCAGGTGCTTGACGCACTCGAGGAAGTCCCGGTAGACCGCGCGCGCCTCGGTCAGCACCTCAGCCAGCGGCCGCTTGCGGTTCTCCTCGTAGACGATCCGGTTGCGCTCGTCCTGCTCCTCATTCCACAGGTCTGAGCCGACCAGCGCCCGCTCCCGCATCACCCCCACCATCTCCCGCTCCGACCAGGCGATGTGCGCCACCACGTCTTTCACCGACCATCCGCCCGGCAGCGTCACCTCCGTCATCCGCCCCTCGCCCACCTCGATCAACAGCGCATCCCACCGCTCCCGCTCGCTCAGCAACACCTCAAGAAACCGCGGCTTCGTCATCGGTTGATCCATGTCCATGCCGAGAGCCAATCCTTTCCTCAGTTGAACCAGGCCCATCCGCCAAACCGCAAGATACAGGCATCCGTATCGCCGCAAAACCCTAACGCCCAACCCCTCGCCTGCTATACTCCCCTCAAACCCCACGCCCGCACGCGTCACGCCCCGTGCGTCCAATCCCACCCGTCGGGCACACGCGCGCGCACCGCCCCGGATCGTCCGCGTCCCACCCCGAAACCGGCGCCCGCGACGGTGCGTTGAAGACGATGGAACACCACGCGCGGAGCGGGAAGGCCGCGCGCTATCGGACGAAACAGATCGCACTTGCGCCCGCGAATGCGGTTGCACACACGCAAACCGGCGCCCGGACGGCCACAGGAGACGCCACCGGCGCGGGGGGAGGGCTTCAATGAACCAGATCGGTCGGGGACTCGGCGGCGCACGGCGCTCGCTCCGCGTCCTGGTCACCTTCGTCGCCGTCCTGGCGCTCGTGCCCCTGGCAGGCATCAACCAGGCGAGCGCGCAGGCCGGAACCGCCACGATTCAAGTCCAGAGTTTCGGGCCGGACGGCGCCACGCCGCTCCCCTTCGCCCGCTTCACCGTCACCGCCTCCGACGGCGCCACCTACGGCCCGCTCGAGTCGACGCTCGACGGCGCCGTCACCTTTACCGTCGACACGGGCGATGACGTTACCTACACCGTCGAGGAGAGCGTCCCGCCCTCCTGCGGCGTCGCACCCGATCCGCAAGAGGTCGGTCCCCTCACCGACGGCGAATCGGCCGCGGTCAGCTTCACCACCCAATTCGACGACGACTGCGACCGCGGCTCCATCTCCGCCTACAAATACACCTGCCCGGCCGGCTTCGACCCCGCCTCCAGCTACGACGCCTTCGTCGCCGAGTGCGCCGAGGAAGTCGACGGCAACCCCTTCCAGTTGGATGAAAACGGGGCCGAGATCCTGACCGTCCAGACCGGCGCCTACGGCATCGCCGGCCGCGCCCCCATCGTCGACCTCACCCCCGGCGACTATCAGCTCATTGACCTGGCCGAGGGCGATGAGGCGGCAAACGTCGCCTTCTGCTTGACCTTCCCCGGCAACCAGGCCGACGGCGGCGGTCCCACCGACATCGCCCCCGCCGAGCTGAACGACGGCGCCGTCGACGTCTCGACCGACGACAACCGCATCGCCTGCGACTTCTTCGTCATCCCCGGTGACGAGGGCGACGATGACGGTCAGGACGGCGAGGATGGCGACGACGGCCAGGTCGAGGAGGACGACTCCGACGATCAGCCGCAAGAGCAGGAGCAGCAACCGGAAGACGGCGAGGACGGCGACGACGGCCAGGGCCAGGACAACGAGGACGACCTCCAGGTCGCCCAGACCGGCACCGGCTACATCGAGTTGCACAAGGCTGTCTGCCCGGCCGGCTACGACGACGGCAACTACTTCGAGGACTGCCACGGCGACGGCGTCGAGGGCGTCGAGTTCACCATCGACGGCCCCAATGGCTACAACGACAGCGCCGACACCGTCATCATCGACGACCCCGGCCCCGGCATCATTGCCTTCGCCGACCTCGAAGCCGGCGCCTACGTCATCAACGAGGACGTCCCCGGCGACGTCACCGACACCTACGTCTACTGCTCGATGGCCAACAGCGAAGAAGTCGTCCCCTTCGAGGAGACCGACGAGGGCGGCATCGCGCTCGACCTCGCCGACGGCCAAGCCGTCGTCTGCGACTGGTACAACATCCCCGTCCAGCAGTTCGAAAACGCCCGGCTCGAAGTCGTCAAGCACACCTGCCCGACCGACTACGACGCCGAGGGCGCCTTCTACGCCGAGCTGCTCGACAACTGCTCGGACGTCACCGCCGACGTCACCTTCACCCTCACTCGCCAGGAAGACCCGAGCTTCGAGCGCGTCAAGGTCACCAGCGGCAGCGGCCGCGTCGTCTACGGCGACCTGGTCCCCGGCACCTACGTCCTGACCGAGGACGTGCCCGCCGGCATCGAAGAAATCGTCCTCGTCTGCACCGTCGACGGCGGCTCACCGTACGCCAAGGAGGTCGCCAACGGCGCCACCAGCTTCGGCATCGACGGCACCGGCCAGCAGGTCTCCTGCGACTGGTTCAATATCCCGCCGTTCGACGCTCCCGAGCCGCCCCCGGACACGGGGACCGGCTACATCGAGTTGCACAAGGCTGTCTGCCCACCAGGCTACGACGACGGCAACTTCTTCGAGGATTGCCACGAGGACGGCGTCGAAGGCGTCGAGTTCACCATCGACGGTCCAGATGGCTATAACAACAGCGCCACCACGGTCTTCCTCGATGATCCCGATGAGGATCCGGGGCCGGGCGTGGCCGCCTTCGCCGACCTCGAAGCCGGCGCCTACGTCATCAACGAGGACGTCCCCGGCGACGTCACCGACACCTTCGTCTACTGCTCGATGGCGACCAGCGAAGAGGTCGTTCCGTTCGACTACACCGACCAGGGCGGCATCGCGCTCGATCTGGCCGAGGATCAAGCGGTCGTTTGCGACTGGTACAACATCCCCGTCCAGCAATTCGACCCCGGCGCTCTGGAGGTCACCAAGTACACCTGCCCGACCGGCTACGACGGCAACGCCTCCTACGGCGACTTCCTCGACGACTGCGATAACCCGACCGAAGGCGTCACCTTCCGCATCACCGAGCAGGGCGCGGTCGAACCGCACTCCGACACGACCGGCGGCAACGGCGTGGCCTCCTTCGACAACCTCAATCCGAGCCTCTACCAGGTCAGCGAGGACGTGCCGGATGAGTTTGCCTCCCCGGTTGCCTTCTGCTCAGTCAACGGCGGCGAAGCGTTCGCCCTCGACCTGGGTGACGGCACCGGCTATCTCGAATTCGACGGCAGCGGTCAGGCCATCACCTGCGATTGGTTCAACATCCCGGCCGATCTGCGCGCCGACGCCCAAATCACGATCCAGAAGCGCCTCTGCCCCGAGGGCTACAACGGCGGCAACTACGTCGATGCCTGCGACGACGCGGTCCAAAACGTCACCTTCAACGCCGACGGCCCCCAGGGCTACGACGAAAACGCCACCACCGGCCAGGAGGGCATCGCCTTCTTCGAGAACCTAACCGCGGGCAGCTACGTCGTCACCGAGCTGCCGCCTGACAACATCAACGTCGCCGTCTACGTCGTCGGCTGCTCCGACGCCAGCGGCAGCGTCCCCTTCACCTACGACGACTCGACCGGTCTCCGCATCATCCTCACGGTCAAGGCCGGCCAGGACGTCACCTGCAACTGGTACAACATCCCGCCCTCCCAGGGACCGAGCGGCTCGATCACGGTCCACAAGTTCCTCTGCCAGGGCAAGGACGACAACAAGTACAACTGGGAGCAGGAGTGCGTGAACTACGGCTCCGGCGCCGAGTTCGAGCTCCAAACCGCCACCGGCGACCCGATCGTCCGCCGCACGACGAGCGTAGACGGCCTGGCGACCTTCGCCAACCTGGCCGATGGCGCCTACGGCCTCGACGAGACGAACGGCAACTGGTGCCACGCCGAGGCCGATAACGTCGACGCCCAGGGCAACGTCCTGGTCCAGAACGGCGGCGACACCGACGTCTTCGTCTACAACTGCGGCAAGAAGGGCGTCGACCAGCTCCCGAACACCGGCGTCGGCCCCACCCCCGGCACCTCCGGCCACGCCGCCCTCTGGTCCATCGCCGGCGGCCTCGGCGGCCTCCTCCTCCTCTTCATCGCCCGCCGCCATCGCCCCCATCCAGCGTTGAAGCGGACCGCGTAGGCCCTCACCCTCTCCCCCTCTCCCTTACAAGGGAGAGGGGGACTTGTGGTGTGTCGGTGCGCTTTCGTGTAGGGGCAGATCTCCGGGTCTGCCCGCGCGCCCTTGGCGCGCATCGGTCGAAGACCGAATAACCGTTCGATGGCTAACATGCGCGCCGTGTCGCCCCGTGGGCGACCGGGTAGCCATCGCCCAGATGGCACCCGGTCTGCCCCTACGGGTACGGTACCGGCCCCGTCGTGGATAATGTGAGCCAGTGGTAACGCGGTCCCGAATCTCCTTGGCCGACCATCGCCGGTAGACTGCACGGGTGATGACTTCCGATCCACCTCTATATATTCCGAGCCTGCAACGGTATGCGCACGAGCGAGATGCCCTCTTGGCTCGCATCGTTCAAGCCTTGGAGGGCGACGCTCGCGTGAGAGCCGCCTGGCTCTCCGGCTCGTTCGGACGCGGTGAGGCCGACGAGTGGAGCGACTTCGACCTGCACATCGCGGTGCAGGATGAGCATTTTTCGGCCTTCCTCGAAGAGCGTCCAACCCTCTACCCGCGCGTCGGCGCGCCCGTTCTTGTTCAGCCGGAGAAGATTCCATCAAACAGCATGCCCGGCGGCCACTTCCAACTCGTCCTCTACACCGGTCCGGTTGAGGTCGATTGGAACATCGGCCCCACCAGCCAAGCGCGGCGACCGGCCGCCACAACACTCCTCTTCGAACGCGTCGCTATCCCGATCCTAACCCCGCCGCCGCTGACCCCGTCTGAGCGGCAAGCGCAGGCCAACCACTGGCTGTCCTTCTTCTGGGCCATGGCGCCGATCGCCGTCAAATACGCGGGCCGGGGCGAGAGCCGGCAAGCCGCCAGCCAAATCGATCTGCTCACGACCGCCTTCATCGCCCTCTGGCGTTTGGTCGAACAACCGAATGGACCGCATCCGTGGCAGCCGACGACGAATCGCCCGCTCGACCCCGACCTCAACGCGCGCGTACCCATCCTCGGCTGGACGATCGACCCAGCGGAAGCCCTCCGCGTCATCCGCGCCCTCTGCACCGAGACCGAACGCCTGCACCCCGCGCTCGCGGCCTTGGGCGCTGCAATCCCAGCAGTCATGCCACGGGAAACGGCAACGCTGAGCGCCATTGCCGAGGACGCCATTCGCGGAGGAGATTGGCAGGTAAGACGGTCGTATCGATAACTGGTTGAACTTCTTGCCGACCATCTCCAAACGCTTTATGCTCGGACCACCGCCGATTACCGTCAGGGACGGGCGGGCGGAATGGACGGAGACACACGATGGCCATGACCGACGCCTTGTATCGAGCAAAGCGTGTACCCAGCCGTGAAGCTGCCGCTCGCGTAGAACCCGACCCACATCGTCCGGGTCCGGACCGGGCGCGGCTCGTGAACTCCGGCATCCCGGTCAGTGCGAATACTGCGCATCTCCAGGGCTTGGACGGCGACGTGTCTGCCGTTGCGCGCGATTACATGATCCCCGAAGAGGAGGTCGTTGCCGCAATCGCATACTACTTGGAGCACAGGGCAGCGATCGATGCGCGTATCGCGCTTAATGCGGCTGCCGCCTGACGGTGGCGCGGTTCTATCTCGACGAGAATCTTCCCGAATACCTCGTTATCTGCCTTCAGGAGCTTGGCCACGACGCCGTTTCGACCTTGCAACTCGGATTGACGAGATCGTCCGTCCTGGCGGCGATATGACGCATCGAGTATGGCTGTGGAATCGCGTCGCCGGCTGGCGAGAGGAGACGTGATGATCATCATCAACCGTCCCTACCACGACGACCGCGATCTCCCCCGCATGCGCGCCTTTCTCGCCGATCACTGGCGGGTGTTTGGGCCGGCCGGCGGCTACTTCCATCCCGGCGACCTCCTCTGGTGGCGCCGCGCCCTCTTCATCGACTTCGCGCCTGAGGAACGCGTTGCCCTCTGGGAAGGGCCGGATGGCGCCCTCCTTGGCTTCGCCTGGTTCTATCCGCATCATTGCTCGGTGGTGCTCATGGTTCATCGCGACCGGCGCGGCGAGGGGACGATCGAGCGGCTGATGCTCGCCTGGGCCGAGGAGCGCCGGCAGACGCTCGACGACCCGCCGCCCCTCTCGGTCAGCGTCTTCGGCGACGGCGATCCGATTCGCCCCATCGTCGTCGCCGAGGGATTCGCCCCCACCGATCAGCAACCGATGCTCTGCCTGGCCCGCGACCTCGCCGTCCCGATTCCGGACGTCGCGCCCGCCGCGGGCTTCACCGTGCGCCACGTTGGCGGGGAGGAGGAATTCGCGGAGCGCGTCGCCGTCCACCGCGACGTCTGGATTCCCCCGAACTTCACGATTGAGGCGTACCGAACCATCCGCGCCCTCGACGGCTTCGCCCCCGATCTCGATCTCGTCGCCGTCGCGCCGGACGGCCGCATCGCCGCCTACGCCATCGCCTGGCCGGACGACGTCAGCGGCACCGCCGAATTCGAGCCGGTCGGCGCCCGCGCCGAGTTCCGCCGCCGCGGCCTCACCCAGGCGGTCCTCTACGAAGGTCTCCGGCGCATGCGCGCCCGCGGCCTCCACACCGGCTTCGTCTGCTGCAACACCGATCCCGCCTGCGCCCTCTACCACTCCGTCGGCTTTCGCGAGGTCGGCCGCGAGGAGACGTATCAGCGAGTCGAAGGAGGACCACGGTGACAACGCCGCTGGCAACCGCCGCGGATCTGGCCGCGCTCCCCAACGACGGCTTCAGGTACTACCTGATTCGGGGAGAGATCCGGAAACGAAAAATCGCGAGCTATGCGTACGGGATTGTGACCGGCCGGCTTGCGTTTCCGTTGTTAAACCTTGCCGAGAAAGAGCAGCTCGGCGTCGCTACCGTCGGCGAATGCGGATACCGCCTCCGGCGCGATCCAGACACGGTCCTCGACCCGGCCGCGGCATTCATCGCGAATGATGTTCTCCCGCCGTTCGACGAACGCGACTTCACGACGCACGTCTGCATCCCCACGCTGGCAATTGAAGTCGTCTCGCCGTCCAACACAAGACGCGAGGTGATGGAGAAGGTCGAAGCGTATCGCGAGGCCGGTGTCCGCTTGATCTGGGTCGCCTTCCCGGAGACGAAGTCCGTACTGGTGGACGGCGCGGGCCGAGAGCCCGTCATCCTGACCGAGCACGATCTCCTTGACGGCGGCGAAGTTCTGCCCGCCCTTCGCCCGCTCCGTGTGGCTGACATTTTTCGCTAAAGCGGCGTTCAACGCAGTTGCGTCCGCCGCTGAGGGACGAATCTACGTCGCCTCCGGCAACGAGCTAGCGCCGATCTGCCGCAAGACGCTGACGGTGTCGCCGAGCACCCACCCGTCGACGATGCGGAAGATCGCCACCCCCTGATAGGTGACCGAGCGTCCGGTCGGCTCGATGCCGAACAGCGCTCCTCGGTGGGAACCTCGATAGGTCAAGCGAGCTACGATGGCGTCCCCTTCGGCAATCAACTCCCCAATCGTGTTGTGGAAGTCGGGGAACGCGTCACGAACCTGGTTCATATAGCGCAAGAACCCCTCGCGGCCCTGGACCGATACGTCGAGCGAGCCGCGAAACGTGATGCCCGGCGCGATGATCTCGTCCGCCACGCCAGCATCCTATTCATTCCACAGCTCGTCGTAATAGCGACGGATGAGCGCCCTGTTCGTCGTGTCGGACACCGCGCAAAGCCTTCCAACAAACCCACCGTTCAGCTAGGGCGTTTGCTCTTCACACAGCACCACGTTTCCGCTCTCGTCCCCGTGGTACTCCAGCGCTTCCCCAGCGGCCTCGACGACGATCAGGTAGCCGGGGGTGACGACCTGGGCGTAGAACTCGCCCGGCTTCGGGCAACCGAGGGAAGCGTCCGGCCACTCCCGCGCCTCAATCGTGGTCACCGTCACTGCCGACGCATCGACGCCGAGCTGTGTCGCGGCGTCCGCCAACGCCACATCGACCGCCGCGGGCTGATCCACATCCGCGGCTGGCGTCGCTGGTCCCGTCGTCATCGCCGCAACCCGATCGATCTGCCAGAGCTGCCGCTCCTCGTCGTAGCGGAAGAAGACGAGCTCGATTCGGCCACCCGTCTCAACCCGCGCCGCAATCCGGCCGTCGGGGAGTTCCCGCGCTTCCGCCACGGTCGGCTCGGCCGCCGGGACCGGCGTCCCGACCGGCAGCGTTTCGGCCGCCGCGGGCGGCTGGCCGGGCACGATCGGGGT
>JBOGUE010000783.1:0-4197 GCA_050695955.1 Thermomicrobiales bacterium
GCCGACCGCCGGCCCGCCGCCGGTCATCATCAACGGGCAGGCGCTCTTCCCGTCGGGCGGGACAGTCGTCGACGGTTCGCAAATCGTCAACTCGGGCGCCGACGTCTTCCTCCAGGGCGCGCCGATCGTCTACGACTTCCCGACGGCCGGCTCCTTCGACTACTACTGTATCCCCCACGGCGCGGTGATGAAGGCCCAGGTCATCGTGCAGGAAGCCGGCTCCGAGTTGCCGAACGACCAGGCCGCTTTCGATGTCCTGGCCACCGAGCAGATCGAGGCGCTGCGCGAAGAGGGGCTGGCCGAGAAGGAGACGTACGCGGAGGCGGCTTCGACGGCGCGCGACGATGGGACGACGCTCTGGGAGGTGGCCGCCGGGGCTGGACCAGGTCAGGCGCGGGTGATGGCGTTCCTGCCGGAGTCGATCGAGATCGCCGTCGGCGACACGATCACGTTCGTCAACCAGTCGCCGGGCGAGCCGCACACGGTTTCCTTCATCGGTGAGGGCGAGGCGCCGCCGGAGGATCTGCTCCCCGGCGCGTTCGCGGACGGCTCGCCGAAGTTCGCGATCAACCCGCTGACGTTCTCCGCGCAGGGCGGCAACGTCTGGAGCGGTACGGGGTGGGTCAATTCCGGCTACATGGGCATCCCGGAAGTGGGGCTGCCGATGGAGTGGGAGGTCACCTTCGACACCGAGGGCGAGTTCATCTACTACTGCGTCCTCCACGGCGACGCCCAGGGCAACAACATGGCCGCCACGGTCACGGTCAACCCGAAGGCGTAAGGCGTAAGTAAGGCGTAGCGGGTTCGCGGGGTTCGAAACCCCGCGCTGAACCTACCTACAGAAGCCCTTCCAGGGCTGTGGTGAGCAGGGGGTTCTCCACAGTCCGGAGGGGCTTCGTCGGTTGAGTCCGGCGTTGCAATGCCGAGCGAGGCGTGTGCCATCATTGCCTTGGAACTTGGCCGATTCGATCTGAGACGTTGGCGGGGCGGAGCGACCGAACGCATGTGGAGTGCAGACCAGCTTCGGAGCGGATTGCTGACTGATCTGTATCACGTTGACTCCGCCTATGTGAGCTGGCGGGCGAATCGGAACGGGCTGACGACCTTCGATCTTTACACGCGGTCGCATCCGTTTGGCGGGGGATACCTGCTGGTCGCCGGCTTGGAGCTAGCCGCTACGTTTGCACAGGAATTTCGGTACACCGACGAGGAGATTGCTTACCTCCAACGGGTACGGACGTACGAGGACGCGTTCTACGAAGAGTTGAGGCGGACAAGGTTCACGGGCGAGATTCTCGGCATGCCGGAGGGTGAGATTGCCTTCCCGCAGGAGCCGCTGGTGCGCGTGACCGCGCCGTTCCGCGAGGCGCTTCTGCTCGAAGCGGGCCTGTTGCACACGATCAGCCTGTCGACCTTGTTGGCGACCAAGGCGGCGCGGGTCGTGTGTGCGGCCCAGGGGGCGCCGGTGGCAGAGTTCGCGTTTCGGCGGGCGCAGGAGCCGTTTGTCGTCGCCCGGTCGGCGTACATCGCCGGGTGCGCCAGCACGTCGTTTCTGGCGGCGGCGCATGCGTTCGGCATCCCGACGAGCGGCACGATCCCCCACGCGCTCGTGCAGGCCTTTCCGGCGGAAGAGGAGGCGTTTCGTGCGGTGGCAGCGTCGCTGGCGCGCTACACGCTGTTGATCGACACCTACGATGTGCGGCAGGCAATCTTGACCGCGGTCGAAGTGGCGCGCGACGCGAAGCGGCGGCTTGGTCACGAGATGGTCGCGGTGCGACTCGATTCGGGGGATATCCTGGCCGATAGCCGGCATTGCCGCTCGGTGCTGGACGACGCGGGGCTGGACGGGGTGCGGATCCTGGCTAGCGGTGACATGGACGAGTATCGGATCGCGGAGTTGGTGGCGGCGAATGCGCCGATCGATGCCTACGGTGTTGGGACCAGCATCGGGGTCGGCGCGGGCTCGGTGGAGCGGGGCGTTGCCGGAGGCGCGTTGGGGGCGGTCTACAAGCTGGTGTGGTACGACGCCGACCAGAATCGCGCGGCGGACGAGGACGAGACGCCGATCAAGGTCGCCGGCCCGAAGAGCACCTGGCCCGGTAAGAAGCAGGTTTCCCGAATCGGTGACTTCGAGGGCGACGTAATTCATCTCGAAGACGAGGCGCCGTTGCCGAATGCCCGGACCTTGCTCCAACCGATTCTGCGAGACGGGGTAGTTTTGCCGGAAGCGCTGCCGCCTCTCGACGAGATCAGGGAACGTGCTCTCGGCAATCTGGCGGCGCTGCCCGAAGCGATCAAGCGCATCGACCAGCCCGATTCCTACGCGGTGCGCTTCTCCGAGCGATTGCAGGCGATGCGAGATCGGGCGATCGCGGTGCATCGAGATCGGTCGTGATGCCGTAATTAGGCGGTCACGCAGTCCTACTCAGCGAGTGCGGAAGGTCTGCGCGCCGCTGGTGCTCGTCAGGCCGCCGGCGCTGCTTTCCACGACGAAGGTGTAGACCGTTCGCCGCTCCAGACCCGTCAGTGTCACCTCGTGCGACGTGGTGAGCGTTGGGTCGGAAACCGCGAGATCGGTCGCGCCGTTGACGCCGTAGTAGACGGTGGAGGTTGCCGGGACATCCGTGGTCCAGCGAATCGTTGCCGAGTTCTTGCTGGGTTTGGCGTCGATCTGTGAGATCACGGGCGGCAGCGGCGCCGGCGTGCTGGTCGGGACTGGGGTTTCGGTCGGCGCTGGGGTGTTCGTCGGCAGCGGCGTACTTGTTGCCGTCGGAGGCGGGGTCGCGGTTGGCGATGGCGACGGCGTGGCGGACGGCGGTGTTGTTGGCATTGGGGTGGCCGCCGGCGTGGGAGTCGGCGTTGGGGAGGCGGTCGCGGTGGGCGTCGCGGTCGGCGTCGGCGTGGGCCCGGCGCCGCCACTGAAGTTGGCGCTGACAATCGGTTCGGGGATGCCGTCGGGGTCGGTGGGATTGGTGAGCGCATTGGTCGTTTCGTCACTGTTGGCCACGAGACCACCGCGGACGGCCGCCGGTCCGGCGCCGGAATGGGTCTGCAGGTAGAGCGCGGCCGCGCCGGCGACGTGCGGGCTGGCCATGCTGGTGCCGGTGCGAATCGCGGTCCCTCCGCCGCGCGCGGTGGAGAGGATGGTCGTGCCAGGGGCGGCAAGGTCGACGTCGGGACCGAAGTTGCTCAGGCAGAGGAAGCTGTCGTCCCGGCTGACTGTTTGGCTTGGGCAGGTGTAGGCCGAGGAACTCAATCCGCCGCGCTGCCCGTCGAAGTCCGCGAGAGCTGACACGGTCAGGACCTCGTCGTAGGTTCCTGGAATGTACGCACCCGCATCGGAGGACTGATTGCCGGCGGCGACGGCGTAGGTCACGCCCGCTGCCACGGAGGCGCAGATGGCCAGATGGACCGCACTGGTTCCGGGATCACCGCATGGGAGTTGGTCGCTTGCCACCGCGACGCCGGTGAGGCTCATGTTGGCGACCTGGACTGTGCCCGCGTTGGCGGTAACCCAGTCGATGCCGCAAATCACGTCGGACCAGAGTCCCGGTCCGCTACCGGGCACGACCTTCACCGCCCAGAGCGGCGCATCCGGCGCGACGCCCACAACGCCGACGGCGTTGTCCCGCGCCCCGGCGGTGCCGGCGACGTGAGTGCCGTGGCCGTGATCGTCGTCGTAGGTCGAGAGACCGTCGCCGGGAACGCAGTCGACGCCGCCAGCGACGTTGAGGTCAGGGTGGTCGACGTCGATGCCGGTGTCGATCACGGCGATGCCGACGCCGACCCCGCCGGTCGCGCCGTTGCCGTCGATGGCGGCGGTGGCGTCGAGGTCGGCATCGATGCGGTCGACGCCGGTCGGTAGCGTTTGGGCCAGCTCGACCGGGCGATCTGGCTCGATGAAGGCGACGTTGGGGTTGCGGGATAGGCCGGCGACCGCGGCGGCGGGAACCCTGGCCGCAAATCCGCTGAATGCCGTTCGATAGACGTGCCGGACCTCGAGCCCGTGGGTGCGGCCCAGGTCGGCGGCGATCGCCGAGGGGTTGCCGGCGTTTGGCCGGAAGACGACGATGTAGAGGTCCGTCGCCGGTTGCGCTCCGCGGGCGGCGGACGGCATGACGATGCCGAGGAGCATCAGCGCAGCGAGGAGCATCGTCGAGGTTGCGCCTCGGTTGAGCATCGCGTCGTCCTCCGGAC
>JBOGUE010000784.1:0-4349 GCA_050695955.1 Thermomicrobiales bacterium
GGCGTGCGCTTCGCGCGGGGATGCTTCCCTCTGGTCAGCATGACGGGGGCGCCGCGGGCCGAAGATCATCGCCTCGCATCCAAACTCGCAATCAACTCCTCATCCACCTCAATCCCCAATCCCGCCCCCTCCGGCACCACCATCTCCCCACCATCCACCGTCAACTCCGGCGCGGTGATCTGCCGCTCGTACTTCAACGGCCCCATCAAATAGGACGGATGCGCCAATTCCGGCGCCGCCGCCGCCAAATGCAACGCTGCCGTCGACGCGATCCCCAACTCCAACACGCTCCCCACCGTCAACCCGAGCCCCACCGACCGCGCCACAACCTCGCACTCCCGCGCCCGCAGCAACCCGCCCAGCTTCGACAACCCGAGGTTGATCACCCGCGCCGTCCGCAGCCGCCCGATCCTGGCCACGTCGGCGGCCGTGTAGACCGACTCGTCGGCCGCGACGTCGATCCGGCTGGCCCGCACCACCTCCGCCTGCCCCAGCTCGTCCCAGGCCGGTAGTGGCTGCTCCAGCAGCGTCACCCCCAACTCCGCCAGCCGCGGCAGCGCCTCCAAACATTGCCCAGCGCTCCACAACCCGTTCACGTCGACGATCAGCCCGACATCCAGCCCGACCGCTTCCCGCACCGCCGCGATTCGTCCCAGATCGCCACTGACTGTATCTCGCCCGGCGTAGAGCTTCAGCGTCCCGTAGCCAAGGTGACGCTGCGCCACCGCCGTCTCCGCCATCACCTCCGGTGCGTCCCACCCCACGGAACCGTGCACCACGATCCTGTCCCGAAACCGCCCGCCCAGCAGCGTCGACACCGGCGCCCCCAGCAGCTTGCCGGCCAGGTCCCACAACGCCACGTCGAGCGCCGTTAGCGTGAACGGCCGATGCGCCAAAAACCGCTCAGCCCGCCGGATCAGCGGTCGCACCGCCAGCGGATCGGCCCCGACGACCAATTCCCGCACCGGCCCCTCGATCAGCTCGACGATCGATTGCTGCGTCTCCGCCGTGAACGCCGGCACCGGGCACGCCTCGCCATACCCGACCACCCCGTCATCGGTCGTGATCTTGACCACGACGTTCTGCGACGCTTTGCGGTCCACCGTGCCAAAGCGGAACGTTTGCGGAAACCCGATCCGCAGCGGCATCGCCTCGATCGTTCGAATCCTCACCGCCCAACGCCCCCAATCTGCTCGACAAACTCGAGATCGCGGCGCCCCTTGTACGACACTGCGACGGACCAGGCAACGCGCGACACACAATAGGTAGGGGCGGACCCATGTGTCCGCCCCTCCAAAACTGGCTATACGAAGGCACAAACCGGCCGGCGGCATCCCCTCTCGGGTTGCCGCCCAGCCCATGCCGGGCCGGACCCCTCTCCCTCCCCGGTAGGTCCGGCCCGCATTGATGACATCCTCGGCGTGTTGGCATTGTCACCCGATACGACTAGTGAACCCATACCCGAATGGGTACCGGATCAGTATCCTTTCGTACCTAATTAACAGTTGAATAGCCGTCACTTGACGTAACTAGTTCGCCGAATCGAATACACCAACGCACGATCCAGCCCAGCCGAAACTCCTACTCAACTCCTAGGGCGCGAGATAAACGTCCGTCATACCGCACCCTCTCCCCTGTGCCGCATCCCCTCCCTTGTCTGGCCGAGCGTCGGAGTCCGTCGAGGCATCTGCCTCTGCTGAGAGACATCCCAACAAGAGGCAGACCCCTCAACTCGGACTCCTCCGCGGGCAAGCCGATATTACTGTCCTGGTTCGCCCGCCTCTCCCGGATCGCTGTTGCTGATGACGACCGGCGGCTCGACCTCTCCCTGCACAGTCTGACCCGGAATTGTCTCCCCCGGATCGGAGTTCACGATCGTCGTCGCGCCGCCCGAGCTCTGCCCTGGCGAAGATGTTCCCGGCGACGACTGCCCCGGCGTTGACTGCCCCGGCGACGTCGTTCCCGGCACAACCTGCCCTTGGACTGCCGTGCCCTCACTCGTCTGCCCGGCGCCCCCGGCTGCCGCACCGCCCGCCGCCGACGTCGCCGTGCCAGACGTGCCTGTGCCAGAGGCGCCCTGACCGCTCGCCCGCACCCGCGCGGGACGCGTTCGCCGGGTCCGCCGCGCCTCGACCCCGTTCGATCCGATCGCCGCGGCGAACGCCGCGCCCAGTCCGGCCAGGAGTCGGAGCACCCCCCGCCGGGGCACCCGTGCGCTCAACACCGTCAACTGGCTTTCGTGCGCTGCCATCTTCCGGTCTCCTCTCCGACATCGTGCCATGTCAACATGGAATCCTGGAATCCTGGAAGCGCCACCAACTATACGACCGTCACGATCCGCTTCGCGCATGATCGATGTCCACACCCATGCGGCCCGCCATGCGCCTCAACCATGCAGCGTCACCGCCTCCCGCGTCGTCGCGCCCGCCAGCCGCCCCCGCCGGAATGGTTCGATCGGCAACGACGAGTTGCCGTCAATCACCAGCTCCCGGATGATCCGCCCCGTGATCGGCCCCAAGCAGAACCCGTGGCCGGAAAATCCCGCCGCCACGACCAGCCCCTCGATCTCCGCCGTCCGCTCGATCACCGGCAGCGCGTCCGCCGTCATGTCGAGCAAGCCGCCCCACACCTTCGCGATCCGCGCCCCCGCCAGCGCCGGCACAACCTCGATCGCCCGGCTGAGCGTGTGCACCACCGTCGCCGCCGCCGGCTGCACCAGTTCCCCGTCGCGCTCCCAATCGTCAAGCTGGTGCGGCCACGTACCCCCGCTGCTTGTCAGCCGGAATCGCCCACCGGCTTCCTGTCGCCCGGCAAAGTCGGCGTTGGCCACCCCGAGCACCTGCTTCAGTGTCGGCGGCAGCGGCACGGTCTGCACCGCCGCCACCAGCCGCATGGCGAGCGGCAAATCCAACCCCAGCGGCGCGAGCAACCTGTCACTGTAGACCCCCGCCGCGACCACGACCAGGTCAGCGGCAATCTCTCCATCGGCGGTCCGCACGCCGCGCACTTTTCCGCCGCCGGCGTCAATTCCGGTCACCGCCGTGCCAGTCCTAATCGTTGCCCCGGCCCGCACCGCCGCCTCGGCATAGGCCCGTACCGACTTCACCGGGTTGGCGTGGCCGTCCGTCGGGCAGAACGACGCCGCCAGCACCCGCTCCGCCAGCGCCGGCGCCACCTCCCGCACCGCCTCGTTGCCGGCCAGAAAGTCGATCTCCAACCCCAACCCCCGCTGCTCCGCGACGATCCGCTCGATAGTCGCCACTTCATCCGGTGTCCGCGCCAGCCGCAGATTCCCCCCCTGGCGATACTCGACGTCGACCCCGAGCTCCTCGGCCAGCCCTTCCCAGCGTCGCACCGCCGCCGTCGCCAGCGGCAGCTCCGCCGGGTGCCTCCCCGACTGCCGCACCCCGGCCAGCGTCCACCCCGACGCCATGCTCGCCAGGTCGCCCCGCTCGACCAGCGTCACCCGCGCCCCGTTCGTCGCCAGCTCATACGCCGCCGCCGCCCCACTGATCCCGCCCCCAATCACCACCACCTCGGTCTGTTCCGTTGTCACCCCTGCCCCTCCCTCTTCCCCAACCGACCGGCCACCTGCCACCAAATGCCTAACGCCTAACGCCCGCGCAAGCGAAACCAAACCACTCGCTTGCGCGATTGCCTATACTAGGGAGTAGCATATGGCGACTCGACGACCGACACGCCGCTGCACCCCCGCTGAGACGTGGGACGATACACGACGGAGCGATTGCATGGACACATTCCGGAACGTGGAACGAACAAGAGGCTGTCAGTTCGGCCCGGTGTCGCGCTCTGCGACTTGGCTCTTTGCGGCAGCGCTGCTGCTGGCACTGGCCGCGCCGGCGATCGCGGCCGCGCCGGTCAGCCAGTCCGAGGGCTCCGGCGAGATGCCGACCACCGGCGGCCTCCGCCCCGGCCCGCTCGGCTTCGACCCGCCGCAACTCCGCACCCCGGGCGTCCGCCCGATCGCGATCAAGATTGAGGACGCGCAAGTCGACGCCGAGGTCGAGGTCACCGAGATCGTCCAGGGTGTCATGCAGAACCCCTCCGGTCCGTTCGTCGTCGCCTGGTACAAGGAGACAGCTCGGCTCGGCGAGCTCGGAAACGTCGTCCTTGCCGGCCACCTCGACTACTGGGACGTCGGCGAAGCCGTCTTCTTCCACCTCGGCGAGCTCGAAGAGAACGACGTGATCGAGCTCACCGGCGCCGACGACGAGGTCTACCAATACAAGGTCGAATGGGTCGAAAATTACGAAGTTGCCCAGCTCGACCCGACCAAGATCGAGGAGATCGTCGGCAGCATCGAAGGCGAACACGTCACCCTCATCACC
>JBOGUE010000785.1:0-2672 GCA_050695955.1 Thermomicrobiales bacterium
GGAATCTCACCGGATCGTGCTCGCCTGAACCCAGGAAAGCTCGCGGGCTATACCGCCGGTCAGGACTTGGCCGTCATAGCACGGCGGCCTCACCAAACCCCGAAGGCTGTGCTATCAAAAGGATAGCGAACGAATCGACGGCCGTCAATCCCATCCGATCTGAATCTGAACATCTGGCAACGCCGCACGGCAAGCGTTCTACAATGCATCGGCCGACGTCACGACGAAAGGAGTCGACCGTGGTCGCGGCAGTCAAGACTGTTACCGTCGAACCCGATAGCGAAGTTGCCCGCCTGATCGACGAGGCGGGTGATCGCCCGCTTGTCCTGATCAAGAACGGCCGACGATACCGCCTGGAGCGCGAAGCGTCGGCACACGACGGAACTACGATCCGGACAAGTTGATGGAAGGTGTGCTGGGCGCGACAGGTTCCATCACTGAAGAGGAGGGGGAGAAAATGAAAGCGTACATCTACGCCGCCCGTGAAGCGGGAACTTGTCCGCCCGATCGCCCATGAGGTATCTGCTCGACAGCGATTGGATCATCGACGCGACCGCCGGTGTGACCTCGGCGCTCCGCGCTATCGGCCAGGCCCGGCCAGACGGTCTTGCAGTAAAGACGATTGCGCTTGCGGAAGTATATGAAGGTGCTTTCGTCTTGG
Source organism: Thermomicrobiales bacterium (assembly GCA_050695955.1). Lineage (GTDB taxonomy): Bacteria > Chloroflexota > Chloroflexia > Thermomicrobiales > UBA6265 > JBOGUF01. Next base: position 662 of record JBOGUE010000785.1, read on the forward strand.
ACGACCCGGCCGCCGGGATAGCTGCGTTTCGGCGTTTTTTGGCTGGCATTGCGGTTCTTGACATCACCGAGTCGATCGCCGAACGATTCGCCGAGCTACGTTCGCTCCCGCGCAAAAACGGCAACTTGATCCCCGATATGGATCTGCTGATCGCCGCCACGGCGATCGATCACGACCTGACGCTCTTGACCCGCAATCTCCGCCACTTCGAGCGCGTCCCGGACCCCAAGATTTACCGGACCTCAATAGGTTAGCGCCGCGCTTCTGCCGATTAGCCCTTCGTCGCGCCCTCCGTCAGGCCGCGGATGAAGTAGCGCTGAAGAAATATGAAGACGACGATGACCGGCAACAACCCGACAACCGCCCCGGCGGCCATAATGTGATAGAGCGTTTGAAATTACTTCGAGTACTGCACGAGCGCGATCGTAAGGGTGTGGTAGTCGCGTAGCGGCGCCAGGTAGACCAGCGGCAAGAGATACGCGTTCCAGACCCCCATGAAGGTCAATAACGAGATCGTTGCCAGCGCCGACAGAATGAGTGGGAAGTCGATGTGCCGGTACGTGCCGAAATACGACTCCCCCTCGATCGCCGCCGAGTCGTAAATCTCCGCCGGCACCGTCTGGAAGTGACTCATGAGCAGGTAGATGTTGAACACCTGAGCGCCCGGATAGGCGACGGCCGCCGGAGATGCCCGCGTTTCACCGCCCCATTCCAGGCTATCGCGTCGTCGGTCGGACTTCTCGCGGCCCGCTCCATCGGCCCCTTGTGGACCGACAAAGCATCGACGTGCATGTCCGTGATTACCCGCCCGGCGCAACTGACAGGGACGGGTTTGGGAGCGCTCACATAGTCTCCGGCGTTGCCTGCAACAGCATCATGGGATTCCGGGCTGTCAATATGGACACAATAGGCCAAAAGGCTGTGCCTGCTGCATTGGCAGGCACAGCGTTCCTGTCGGCCGCGTTGATTCCGAGGTGCGTTCAGTGGCAGAGCCGCCACAATCACCGATCGTGGCCTCTTAGCCGTTCCAGCGCAGCTTCGGAATCACCCCCTCACCGTATGCCTTGATGAACGCCGCCTGGTTCCGGCCGACGTTGTGGATGTAGACCTCGTTGAATCCGAGGTCGATGTAGTGCTGGATGTGGGCGACGTGCTCGTCCAGGTCGGGCGTCAGTAGAACGCGGTTCTTGTAGTGCTCCGGCCGCACCAGCTTCGCCATCGCCTCGAAGTCTTCCGGGTTGCGGACGTCCCCTTTCGGGAAGTTCATGCCCCCGTTTGGCCACTCCTTCATCGCCTGCTCGGTCGCCGCCTCGACGGAGTCCGCGAACGAGATCTTGAGTTGCAGGATGCGTGGCATCGTCGCCGGGTCCTTGCCCGCCTCCCGCGCCCCCTTCTCGTACCGCTCCAGCAGCATCTTGACCTTCTCATCGGCCGCGCCCACCGTGATCAGGCCGTCGGTGAACCGGCCGGTTCGCCCGGCCATGATCGGGCCGGAGGTAGCGACGTAGATCGGCGGCGGCGCCTCCGGCAACGTGTAGAGCCTGGCGCTTTCGACGTTGAAGTGCGTTCCCCGGTGCTTGATCACCTTGCCGGTGAAGAGCGCCTTGATGATCTCTATCGACTCCATCAGCCGTTCGAGCCGCACCGGCGCCTCCGGCCAATACTCGCCGGTGATGTGCTCATTGAGCGCTTCCCCGGCTCCCAACCCCAGGTAGAAACGGTCGGGGTACATCGCCGCCAGCGTCGCCGCCGCCTGGGCGATGATCGCCGGGTGATACCGAAACCCCGGCGGCGTCACGCCTGTCCCGAACCGCAGGTTTGTCCGCGAACCGAGCGCGCCCAACCAAGCCCACACGAATGCCGATTGCCCCTGCGACGGCACCCACGGGTGGAAGTGGTCTGACGCCATCACGGCCCCAAACCCGGCTCGCCCTGCCTGCTGCGACCAGTCCAGCAGGTCGGTCGGGTGAAACTGCTCGAACGACGCGGCGTATCCAACGATGCCCAAGGG
>JBOGUE010000786.1:0-5101 GCA_050695955.1 Thermomicrobiales bacterium
ACCGCGTGCCGAGATCCGCCCAGGTGGCCGCGACCTCCGGCGCGTCGACTGTCACGGCGGGGGCGCCGGTGAAGCCGGCTTGCGCCAGCATCGCCGCGCTGACGCCGGTCATCGCTCCCCAACCGGACCCGTCCTTGAGCATGGTCGGATGGTCGATGCAGCGCATCATTTGCGAGCGTGGGCCGTGGTACTCGGCGATACCGAGGGCGTGTCTGGTTTGGTCGGACCCAAGCCGAAAGGACCGGGCCACCATGGCCGCGCAGCCGAGGGCATTCCAGGCGCCGGAGGTATGGTAGTCGCAGGCGGTGGCGTGCAGGGTCACGCCTGCCCGCAGGGCCACCTCGTAGCCGATGACGAGGGTGGTCAGCAGTTCCTGTCCGGAGACCGGCCGGCTGCCGTCAACCGGTACGGTCACGAGCGCGGCTGGCACGACGGCGGCGCCGGCGTGCCCTTTGACCGGGAGGTAGCCGTCGTGGATGTCGAGCGAGTCGATAGTCATGCCGTGCGCCAGCGCCGCTCCGGGCGGCGAGACCGCGCGGCCATCGAGCCATAGCCTCGCCCCCCCACCGCCATAGGCCGCCGCCGCGAAGTCGTGGACGATGCGCGACAGTTCTGTCCGGCGACCCCCTATGGCGGCGCCGAGTGTGTCGAGGAGGCAGCGCCGCGCCTGGGCGCGGACATGGTCCGGCAGGTCGCACCAGCGCGTCTCATGGATGAACTCGATGGTCCCCATGCTCGGGTTGCCTCCATCTGCTCTCTGAGCTGAACGAGATCAGAGGACCTTGACGTATTCCTGATTCACTTTTTGCAGACTCGGATCGGTGCCGAGGAACGCATGCTTGGACATGTCGGCGGTGTAGCGGCTGGCCGGTGGGGTACGGCCGAGTGCCTCGGCCATCGCCCGGATGTGGTGCGGCCCGGCGCCGCAGCAGACGCCGAGATACTGGATTCCCAGGTCGTGCGCTTCCCGGGCGAAGTCCGCGATCTCGTAGCGGTTGCAGACAAACGGGTCGAGGGCGGTGGGAAACGGTCGCCCGCCCGGGACGTCGGGGTAGGCGGAATCGCGCAGCGATTGGAACGAGGGCTCGTCGTCGTGGGTGCGGTAGGGCACCGGCAGCGCCGCGACGTGCCCGTTGACCCGCTGCCGGATTGCCCCCAGCAGCGACAGCATCGTCCGCGGCCCCCGGATGCAGTTGAGCCCGACGACATCGGCGCCCGCGTCCTCAAGCCGGGCGCACGCCTCCGCCGGCGACCACCCCTCGCGCGTCTCCGGATCCTGATGAATCGCGAGCGTGATCACGGCCGCTTTTCCGGCCTGTTTGATGACGTCGAGCGCAATCAGCGCTTCCTCGCCCCACGAAAAGGTCTCGCCGATGACGAAGTCGACGCCGGCCTCGACCGCCCAGCCGACCTGCTCCTCGAACATGGACCGGACATTGCGGCGCGACGCATCGTCGCGGGTGAAAATGTTGGTGTTGCAGATGTCGCCGGCGAAGAGCGCGCCGCTCTCCAGTGCGACCGCTTTGGCAATCGAGAGGGCCTGCTGGTTCATCTCCTCCAGCAGATGTTCCTTGCCGATCAAGCGGAGTTTTTCGCGGTGGGCGTAGTAGGTGAAGGCCTCAACGACGTCCGAGCCGGCGTGGACGAACTCGCGGTGGAGCTGGGCGACGAGGTCCGGGTGTTCGAGCACGACCTCGGGGACGAAGGCCCCGGCCTGCAGGTAGCCACGTCGCTCGAACTCGAAGAGATAGCCTTCGGCACAGATGACCGGCCCCCGCGCGAGCCGGTCCAAGAGCCCCATCCGGTCCACTGACTCCTCCTCATGCATCTCCGACGTCCTCCAAACAGCGTGTGGTGGCGCCCGGTCGCGCCGGCGGTTAGGCCCGATGCACGACCGCCTCGTTGCGAAAGATCGGGCGGAAGGTGGGATCCGTGATCGCCGGGCGATCCGCCCGGAACGCCGCGAGTGGATACTCCGTTCGCCTGTCCAGGGCAAGTTGGCTCAGGACCTGGCCGATGAGCGTCGCGAACTTGAACGCATGCCCGCCGTCGACGACGACGGTGATCCGCGGGTGACCCGGCACGGCGTCGATGATGAAGTGGCGATCGGGCGGCATCGTGTAGAGGCAGGTCTTGGTATAGAGTTCTGGGCCGAGAAAATGTGGGATGTGGGCTTCAAGGAAGCGGACGAGTCGTTCGTGCGCGCGGGGATTCGGTTCAAAGGTGCGGGTTTCGGCGGTGACCTCGTCGCCGCCGGCATCCTGGCCGGCCTTGGTCGCGACCTCGCCGTAGACGGGGAAGCCGTAGAACCCCTGCGGCGCCCGCCAGATCCAGACCGGGAAGCGATCAGGCGCGAACTCGCGCAGATAAGGAGTGGCGAAATAGGTTACCTGCTCCTGCGTGACCGTGAGCGGCCATTGCATCCCGAGACTGCCGAGCAGGGTGTTGGTCCACGCCCCGGCCGCAACCACGACGTGGCCCGCCGTGAAGACGCCCTCGTCGGTCACCACCTCGACCGACTCTCCGTTGGGGCGGAGGGCGCGAATGGGGAGGCGATCGCGAATGGTCGCTCCGTGCCGGCGGGCGAGCACGACGTGGACCGCGTTGGCCTTGCGCGCATCCACCAGACCGCTGTCGGCCTGGTAGAGGCCGCGCGCGTCATCGGGCAACGTGAACTGCGGCCAGCGGTGCATGACCTCGGCGGCGCTCAACTCCTCGTAGGGGATGCCGTGCGCCGCCATCGTCGCGGCGCAGTGTGACAGGTCCTTGGGGCCGGTCGTCCCGAGCAGCTCCAGGTCCAACCCTCCCGTTTTGTGGACGATCTGGACGCCGGCCTCGGCTTCGACCTGACTCCACAAGTCGAAGGCGGGCGCGGCCAGGACGGTGTAGTTCGGGTCGTGGTAGGAGTGGCGGATGATGCGGGAATGATCCTGCGAGCTGCCGCGATCGTGGCCGAGCCCGAACTGCTCGATTGCCAGCACGCCGTCGCCGGCCCGCCGCGCCAGCCAATAGGCGGCCGCGCTCCCCAATCCCCCACATCCGACGACGATCACATCGTAGCCGCGTCGCATCAAATCCTCGTCCGTGAGACGTGAGTAGCCAGTAGCCAGTAGTCAGTAGTCAGTACTCGTCGTACCAACGACTCACGACCCGATCAGGCCCAGTCCCTCCAGGAAGGTCCGGGCCACGTCTTCGGCCTCCTCGCCGCCGTCGTCGACCTGAAAGTTGAGGTCGGCCATCGTCTGGTCATCGATCATGCCCGCCATCGCGTTCAGCACGTTGGCGATGGCCGGGTCCTCGTCGAGGAGATCCTGACGGACGACTGGGGCGGCGAAGTAGGGCGGGAAGAAGCCCAGGTCATCTTCGAGCAGCACCAAGCCCAGCGCCGGGATGCGCCCGTCGGTGGCGAAGGCGGAGATGACGTCGACCTCCTCCGAATCCAGCGCCTGGTAGACGATGCCCTCGTCCATGCCGACCGCGTCTCCGAATTCGAAACCGTATGCCGCCGTCATCCCCGGCAGACCATCTGGCCGCGTCAGGAATTCCTGGGTGGCGCCGAAGGTCATGTCGCCGGCGTGGGCCTCGAGATCAGAGATGGTCTGCAGGCCGAGCTCGGTCGCCATGCCGGGTCGCACGGCCAGCGTGTAGGTGTTGTTGAAGCCAAGCGGATCGAGCCAGACGACGTTGAACTGGGACTGGTACTCGGCCTTGACGATGTCGTAGACGGCGTCCACGCCCACCATCCCGCCGGCCGCCGGTGTGGCAGCCGCGTCCGCCACCGGGGAGGCGCCGGCGCCCGGAGTGGCCGCCGGGAGGGACAAGCCGAGGATCGTGATCAGGCCGGTCCCGGTGTACTCGACATAGGCGCCGACGTCACCGCTGAGCAGGGCCTCGTGCACGATCAGGGTGCCGCCGAGTTGCAGCTTCCGCTCGACCTCGTAGCCGGCGTTCTCAAGGAGGAGCGCCAGCATCTGGCCGACGATCTCCTGCTCGGTGAACTGTTTCGAGCCAACCGTGACCGTCGGCTTGTCCTGGGCCGCGGTCCGGTTGTAGCGGCCCTGCGTCGCGGCGAGCGCCAGCCCGCCGGCCGCCGCGCCGAGCATTGCCCGGCGGCTTATGCTGCCGGACGTGAGCTTTGCGCTATTCATCTTCGCCATGGTCCTCTCCTCTCCGTTGAGTCCGAAGTGATTCAGCCGACGCCACCGGCGACCAACCCCAGCTTACTCGCTCCGCGCTCGGCACGCTGTTATCCCGCCGTTACCGCCCCGTCCCAATCTGTAAGCCGGATGGCACCACCAACCGGCGCAGGCGACCCAGTCCGAGCTCTGTGATCATCGCCATCAGGGCGACCGGCACCGCCCCGGCCAGGAGGACCGGGTAGTCCACCATTGCCAGCCCTTGCAAGATCAGGTCCCCGAGCCCACCGCCGCCGATAAACGCTGCCAGGGTCGCGAGGCCGATGTTTTGGACCGTCGCGGTCTGGATCCCGGCGAAGAGCACCGGGCTGGCCAGTGGCAACTCAACCATCAATAGCAACTGGGTGTTGCTTGTCCCCATGCCGCGCGCGGCGTCGACGATGGCGCGGTCGGCGCCGCGAATCCCGATGTAGGCGTTGAGGAAGATCGGCAGGATCGCCCGGATCGTGAGGGCGAAGAGGGACGGCCGGAACCCGATCCCGAGGAGCGGCAGCATCAGGGCGAGGATCGCCAGGCTCGGAATCGTCTGGCCGATCGCGGCCAGCCACGTCATCGGCTTGGCAAGGAATTCGAGGCGACTGGCGAGCACGGCCAGCGGCAGGGCGATAACCAACCCGAGCAGGACCGAGAGGAGCGTCAACTGGACGTGTTCGGATAGCAGCTCGAGAAACGTGTCCTGGTTCTCGCGGATATAGGTGATGAAGTCGAGCGAGTCGCGATCGCGCATGGGCGTCCGTCACCTCCCCCGGCCGGCGGCGCGGACGTCGCGCCGCAGCAGCCCGCCGAGCAGCGCCAGCGACCCATCCGCCACCAGCGCGAGGGCGGAGGCGACGAGGGCGCCGGCGATGATGCGGTCGTCGTCCAAGCGGCTGATCCCGTCGAAGATCAGGCGGCCGAGGCCGCCC
>JBOGUE010000787.1:0-5734 GCA_050695955.1 Thermomicrobiales bacterium
ACGTGGCGCTGACCGGCGACGGCGGCGGCAAGGTTCCGACGCTCGCGCGGACGCTGCGCGGGCGCAACCGCGTCGCGCGCACCCTGATCAACGGGCTCCGTCAGGTCGCCCGCTTTCCGGGCGTGTCGTTGCGCCGCGTCGAGGTGAACGGCGGCCCGGGAGCGCTCTGTCTCGACGGGCAGCAGCGGTTGATCGGCGTGTGGGCGCTTGACATCGCCGGCGGTGAGATCACAAGCATCGGCTCGATCGTCAACCCCGACAAGCTGACGCACCTCGGGCCGCTCGCCGACGTCGGATCGCTCCTGCGGTCCGCGAGATGACGGGTTCCGCGAACCCACCGAAATGAACATCCTCCGCGGCGGCGTCCCCGGCGTTCCCGACCCGATGGCGGGCACCGAGGACTGCCGCCGCGTCGCCAACGCCATCCCCAAGCCACCCACAGGGCGTCCCGGATCTCTACGACCACCAGAACCGGAGTGGTGGACGGCCGCGATGGACCCGCGCCCGGGCGGTTGACAGCGCAGAACCGCTCGGCCATGCTGCGGTTCCAGCGCGTTCGTCCGACTGTGATCGCCAGGCCCATGATGCCCGCTTCCCAGCCGCCGTCCTCTCCCAGCCCGACGCCGCGGACCATGTCGTCTGTCCGTACCTTCACGGACGGCGGCACGTCCCTCCCGCGCCCGTTGACGCTGTTGATTGCCAGAGACCAGGAGCTGGCGGCCGTTGTCGCGCTGTTGCGTGATCCCGCCGTCCGCCTGCTGACCTTGACCGGTCCCGGTGGCGTCGGCAAGACGCGCCTGGCGATCGCGGCGGCCGCCGCCATCACGAACGACTTCCCCGATGGGGTCGTCTTCGTCGATCTTTCCCCGGTCGCTGATCCCAGGCTTGTCCTGAACACCATCGCGGGTTGCCTGGGGCTGCGCGACATCGGCGCCGAGGCGCTGCACGATCGCTTGTTGACCGCGATCGCCGATCGACGCCTGCTCCTCGTGCTGGATAACGTCGAGCAGGTGGTCACCGCGGCGCCACAGGTGCGAAACCTCCTGGACGTCTGCCCGGAGGTGACGTTGCTCATCACCAGCCGGATCAGACTCCGGGTCTCCGGAGAGCGCGAGTTCCCTGTCGCTCCCCTGCCGCTCGACAGACCGGCGATCGTCGAGGATGCCGGGGAGTCCGGTGCGATCCAGCTCTTCATCGAGCGAGCGCGGGATATCCGGCCCGATTTCCACCTGAGCGCCGAGACAACTCGGGCGGTTGCCGAAATCGTTCGCCGTGTTGACGGCCTCCCGCTCGCGATCGAGCTGGCCGCGGCGCGCATCAAGGCTCTGCCCCCGGCGGCGCTCCTGCAACGCCTGGAACAGCGGCTGCCGCTGCTCAGCGGCGGTGCGCGGGATCTGCCCTTGCGGCAGCAGACCATGCGCGACACGATCGGGTGGAGCTACGACCTGCTCGACGACGCCGAGCAGGTCTTGTTCCGCCGCCTTGGGGTCTTCGTTGGCGGCTACACCCTCGAAGCCGCCGAGGCGGTCGGACCTGGCCCGACGGACGCCGCCGACGAGCCCCAGCTGAATACCCCAATCGACGTGCTGGACGGGATTACTGCCCTGATCGACCACAGCCTGCTGCGGGAGAGCGCGGAGTCCGAGGGCGAACCGCGCTACCAGATGCTGGAGACCGTCCGCGAGTACGCTCGCGACCGCCTGGCCGCATCGGATGCGCGCGACGTCATACAGCGTCGGCACGTCGCGTACTTCCTGGCGTTCGCCGAGGCGAGCGAGCCGGAGCTCATCGGGCCGCATCAGGCGGAGTGGCTGGGCCGGCTGGATCGCGAAAAGGACAACCTCCGCGCCGCGTTGCACTGGACCCTGAACCGGGGCGAGGTCGACATCGCAACGCGGCTGGGCGCGGCGCTGTGGCGGTTCTGGGAGCGCAGGGGGTACCTGAGCGAGGGGCGGTCGCATCTCGCAGCTATCCTCGATCTCCCATCCGACCCGGCGTCCCTCGCGGCGCGATGCGGCGCGCTCACCGGCGCGGGGGTGCTTGCGGCGCTCCAGGGCGACTACGAGCAGGCCATTCGGCACAGCGAGGACGCGCTGGCGGGTTGGCGTCAGTTCGGCGACCACCGGGGCATCGCGCGCTCGCTCCTGTGCCTGGCCACCGTCGCGCGCTTTCAGGACGACTACCCTGGCGCCGAATCCCTGGGGGACGAGAGCCTCGCCGCCTACCGGGCCATCGACGATCGATGGGGCGCCGGCCACGTCCTTGCTCACCTCGGGATGGTCGCCTGGGTCCAGGGCGACCACGCGACGGAAACCGCCCGCTACGAGGATGCCCTGACCCATCTCCGCGATGTCGGGGATCAATCGGGCACCTTCGAGGTGCTCCTCGAAATGGGGAAGGGCACCTGCGACGCTGGCGACCTGGCGCGGGCCACGACGCTGTTCGAGGAATGCCTGGCGCTGTCCACGACGATGGGCGACGAGGCCGGCCGCGGCGCGGCCCTGGCCCAGCTCGGCGTCGTGGCCCGGCTCCGGGGCGACCACGCCCGCGCGACGAACCTGCTCACGGAGGCCACCGCGCTGGCGCAGGAAAACGGCGATCGCCGCCAGGTCGCCTGGGTCGCGGCGTATCTCGGGGACGTCGACGTCGCCACGGGCGACATCAAGAGCGCCGCCGCCCGATATGCCGAGGCGCTCGGGCTGTTCCTGCCGATGGGCAATCGCGTGGGCATCGCGCAGTGCATCGAAGCCATCGCACGGTGCGCCGAGATGCGGGGCTATATGGCACCCGCGATCCGCCTCCTCGGGAGCAGTGCCGCGTTGTTCGGCGCAGTCGGGGTCACCCCACCGCCCGATCGCAATCCCGCCACCGACGCCGCATCCCTCAGGACGAAGGTGTCCCCGGCGGAGTTCGCCCGCGCGTGGGAGGCGGGCCGGGCCCTGAGCCCTGAAGACGCCGCCGCCAAGGCCCTCGCGCTGGCCGCCGACCTCGTGACAGAGGGCCACGCCGAGGCGCCCGCGGACGAAGCGCCGTCACTCGCAGCAACGCTGGGCCTGACCCCGCGTGAGGTCGAGGTCCTGCGCCTCCTGGCGGCGGGCATGAGCGATCGGGAGATCGCCGACGCGTTGTCGATCAGCGAGCGCACGGCCGGCAACCACGTCCAGCATGCCATGCAGAAGATCGGCGTCGACTCCCGCACGGCGGCAGCGATCTTCGCGGTCCGCCACGGGCTCGATTGACGCCCGGCGCCCCGTGTTTCACCTGAGGATTTCTCCTCAGTGCCCCTTCCCCAAATCGGTTCCCCCAATCGGGGAGTTCCCCCGATGTGCCTGCCGGCCGGCCGGCGCATGATCGAGGCACGCCAGCGGGAATCGGCCCGCACCGGTAACGCTTCGTAGAAGGGGGACAGCATGAGACCAACCGTGTCCGGAGCACTCCCGGACGTTCGCCTGTCGCGCCGATCCGCCGTTGGCCGACTCGCCAGCGCTGGAGCAGCCGCGGCCATTGCGGCGACGCACTTCGGAATGTTCCGGGGTGCGGCGCAGGCAGCTACGCAGCCTTCCCGGTCGTCCGTCGCAGCCTTTAAGGAAGGAACCGCCATGACAGAGACCACGTCCACTGCCGCCGATGCTGCCCCGACCGTCGTGCTCGTGCACGGCGCCTTCGCCGACTCTTCGAGCTGGAACGGCGTCATCCCCGACCTGCTGGCCCAGGGCTACCAGGTGGTCGCCGCCGCGAATCCCCTGCGGGGCGTGACAAGCGACGCCGACTATGTCGCCAGCGTCCTGGCCGGGATCACCGGGCCGATCGTCCTCGTCGGTCACTCCTACGGGGGGATCGTGATCTCCAACGCGGCCGCCGGTAGCGGCAACGTGAAGGCCCTGGTGTACGTGGCCGGATTTGCCCCCGACGCTGGGGAGAGCGCCAACGATCTCGCCGGCCGCTTCCCGGGCAGCACGCTCGGGCCAGCGCTCGCGCCGTTCCAGTCGCCTGGGGGCGGAACCGACCTCTACATCCGGCCGGATGTCTTCTGGACGCAGTTCGCCGCGGACGTGCCGGAGGCGGACGCAGCCCTGATGGCCGCCACCCAACGTCCGGTCACCGCAGCCGCCCTCACCGAAGGCTCCGGCGATCCCGCGTGGAAAACCGTCCCGTCCTGGTTCGTCTACGGGGAGTTGGACAAGAACATCCCCGCCGCCGCCGAGGTCTTCATGGCCGACCGCGCCGGCGCGAAGGGGGCCGTCGAAGTCCCGGGCGCGTCGCACGTCGTCATGATCTCGCAGCCCCAGGCCGTCACCGACGTGATCCTGACCGCGATCGACGCGGTCTCGTGAGGTTGGCGGCTCGGGCGGATCGCCTCGAGATCCAACGCCCTGAGCGACAAAGAAGGACGAATGCCAAATGTCATCACAGACCCTGCAACGCCTGGAGATCGCGGCCACCGCCGGGACGATGTGGAGGATTGACCCCCTCCACAGCACGATCGGCTTCTCCGTCAAGCACATGATGTTCGCCACCGTCCACGGCCGCTTCGCCGGCTTCAGGGGCACCATCCGGTTCGATGATGATCATCCCGACGATGCGGAGGTGGAGGTGGAGATCGATGCCGCCACGATCGACACGGGCATCAAGAAGCGCGACGACCACCTGCGCTCCGCGGATTTCTTCGACGTCGCCGTCTACCCGACCATCTCGTTTCGCAGCACGCGAGTTGAGCCGTTCAACCGATTCGGCCGCCACCACTGGCTCGTGGTTGGCAACCTGACGATCCACGGCGTCACTCGATCGGTTGAATTGGCCGTCGAACAGACCGGCGCCCCAGAACCATGGCACACCGACGTCATCGAATTCGGGGCGACGGCGACGATCAACCGCAAGGACTTCGGCATGGAGTTCACCCTTCCCATCGAAGGCGGCGGCCTGGTCGTCGGCAACGAAGTCAAGATCGCAATCAGCGTCCAGGCGAGCAAAACCCCTATCGTGAGTCGATAGGTTGGCAAGCGAACAGGCACCAAGAAAGGTGAAACCCATGAAGATCGTCGTCATCGGCGGCACCGGACTCATCGGATCGAACGTCGTCGCCAAGCTCCGCGAGAATGGCCACGAAGCGGTGCCGGCCTCCCCCCGGTTGGGGATCAACACCATCACCGGCGAAGGACTTGCCGAAGCCCTCGAAGGCGCCTCTGCGGTCGTGGACGTGACCAACTCTCCGTCATTCGAGGACGCGGCGGTGCTGGCGTTCTTCGAAACCTCGACCAGCAACCTCCTCGCCGCGGAAGCGGCCGCCGGCGTGGGACACCACGTCGCGCTGTCGATCGTCGGGATCGACCGCTCGCCCGACAACGGCTATTTCAAGGCCAAGATCGCGCAGGAGCAGCTGATCGAATCGGGACCAATCCCATACTCGATCGTTCGCTCGACGCAGTTCCTTGAGTTTATCGATGGGATTGCGGACGCCGCGACAACCGGCAATGAGGTCCATATGGCGCCCGTCGCGTTCCAACCGATCGCCGCCGACGACGTCGCCAGCGCGGTCGCTGGGGTCGCGATGAACGCCCCGCTGAACGGTCGCCTGGAAATCGCCGGTCCCGAAAAACTCCGCTTCGACGGCGTCATCCAGCGTCGCCTGAGCGCCCGCAACAATCCGCGTCAGGTAGTTGTCGATCCGCGGGCGCCGTATTTCGGCTCGGTTCCGAGCGAGCAGTCGCTCGTCCCGCTCAACGGGGCGCAGCTC
>JBOGUE010000788.1:0-5809 GCA_050695955.1 Thermomicrobiales bacterium
GTGATAGGGGAGAATGGGCAGGTCCTCAGTAGACGCCATGCCGCTGGGGTGGTCCCGGCAACAACCTCCGTCCGCGCCAGCGTCATATGAACACTGCGGGATTGAAGGTGTAGACGAGCGAGACCCAGACCGACTTCCAGAAGACCGCGCTGTACTGGTCGCCGACCAGCAGGGCGCGGAAGTTGTCGACCCCGACCCAGGTCGCCTCGCCGCCGATCACCTTGTGCTGGAAGGAGAGGATGATGCCGGCGACGAAGGGGTAGGCGACAAACCCGGCCAGGATCACCGCCAGCGGCAAGACAAACAGCCAGGCGATCTGCCAATCGCGCCCGAACACGCGCCGCCCCCACACGCCGCGTCGTGTGGCTTGACGCACGTCGAGACGTTGTCCGGGCTGCGATTGCGAGACGACGGCCATAGGGATCATCTCCGGCGTCCGCCCTCAACCCCAAGCAGGCTCCAGGATCCAGGCTCAAGGCGGCAGGCTATCTCCCGATCTCGCTACTCGCTCGCGGATGGGACGATACCGGAGATGCTTGGCGGCGTCAATGTGTCCTGAAATGCCTTGAGGAGCGTCGTTTCCTCCAAACAGCCGAATGTCGAAGCGGTGAATCAGCGGGAGAGATGATCTTGAAATGCCCTCCGTGCGGATGCCAGACCCTTCTGATAGGTCGTCGGGAATCGGCATGTTGGGACGACCAGATCGTGCCAAACTGGACTAATCCACCTCACCGCCTCGCACATCTGGTCATACTCCGCAATGAGCGCGGGTCGGTTCCAGATTGGCTCGTGATGAAAGACGCGATTCCGGAGCAACCGAAGGTCGTCGTATCGCTTATGGATTACCTTTCGCTGTCGGTCGGGCCCCTTGGCGTGAGGAAACGCGACTCCTAGCGCCGCCGCCTGATTTTCGAACCATATCTGATGGTAGTTCTTGTTCAGCATCGTCGTCCAAAAGCCGAAGTGGAGTTCGGCAATGATGCGTCCCGCCGTGATTTGCTTGCTCCGGCCTCGCAACGAATTTCTTGCTCGATTTACTGCCCTTCGTTGTGGATGGGGATCTCTGCCGCTTGATGGAAATAATTGAGGAATATCGAACCAATACTCGTTCCCATTGAAGTGTTGTGTCATCGCCTCGTGGACTCCATTGCGAAGTCCGATCTCCGCGGCAGCCAAGAGGGGGTAGAGCGCCTCAGCCAATGCCACATTCCAAAGGTAATTCGCGAGCATGTCCTCGTCGGTCCCAGACGGTGGTCAATATGCTTCTAGACGTACCCGAGAGATCGGAAGGGAGAGATTGGATAACAACTTCGTTACCATGACAATCCTTTCACTCATTCCTGCACGATCCGACTGTACGACTGCAAATGCTGCTTGACAGTGGATGTATAATCACCACTGTAAGCCCCGGGGTATCCATCACCGCGCTTCGGTGCGGTCGACGACCCCGGGGTAATGTTTTGCCGCTTTGTGCCTTGTCGGCCGTTAGTTGCTGACGCCCTCGCCCATTGGTGTGTTCTCCAGTCGCATCTTCAGGTCATGGCTTGGGCGCTCGCCGTGACGCTAAAAAATCCGCATAGTCGCGCATCGCCTCGCGATCTGCGATGGACATCTCCCGCATTCGTGCCAGGATGTCCCGTGCTGGGTCTCCCTCGGGGAACGTGTCATCGACCGCCCGTCGCCTGCCTGCCGATTCAGGCACCATCCCGGCAGCAACAACCATTTCCAGGTAGTCCAGCCCTAGCGTCGTCGCCAGTGCCTCGATGTGCTCCAACGGCCAGCGCCGAGTCCCAACCTCAATCGCGGAAATGTAGCCTTTGTCGATTCCGATCCTCTTCGCTAATTCATCTTGCGTCCAGCCCATTTTCAAACGGGCGTCACGCACCAACACGCCCATACCCCTTGATTCGCGTTTCACTCGAATCTCCCTTCGTATCGTCGGACAGGACAGTACATACCATCAACTCAGAATAGTATGGTATGAAAGCAAGCAGAGCGCAAGTCGATTATGAGATAACAACCCTACTCCCGTGACTGCGGTAGAGTTTTGGCCCGGCTGCTTCCCGCGCAGATGTTCAATCCGACGCGTCAAATCCCATTTCTTCGCCACATCTGTCCAGAAAAGATGAACTTGCATCATTGGTCAAACTAGTCTGTCAAGATATCGCAGGTATCCATTTCAGCTTTCGGCTTCGCCCAGGAATGCGACTCCAAATTTATGGCAAATGGTGGAAACTACCTACCATCGGGCATTGTGAATGTTACAAGAGGAGGTCGCACATGCAGATCCCGCCATCCCCACACTTCACGCCGCTGTCGTTGGACCACGCCTTCAACGCCGACCGGCGACACCTTAACGGAGGGCTCGCGCCGCGCACCGAGCCTCGCCCCGATTGGAGTGCCGCCGACACGTACGGCGCGCGGACCTTCAAGGGGATTCCGTTCGCGCTGGGCGAGCCGGATCAGCCGAACGTGATCCTCCTCGCCGGCGGTGACGACGTCCGCATCGACGTTGGCCCGCTGCACGCGACTTACCTGGTTTTCCTTCATGCCGTCGAGGATCGTGAC
This sequence comes from Thermomicrobiales bacterium, assembly GCA_050695955.1. Taxonomy (GTDB): domain Bacteria; phylum Chloroflexota; class Chloroflexia; order Thermomicrobiales; family UBA6265; genus JBOGUF01. The sequence continues at coordinate 2,569 of JBOGUE010000788.1, forward strand.
GGCCCGGAATTGCCCGACCTGCAACCAATCGGCCCACTTCCTGCCGGCAGCGGCATGACCGGCAACTCGCTGGGCGATTTGGTCTCAGACTACGTCCTGCGCTACGACGACGGCATGGAGGCGGAAACGCCGGTCTTGCGCCGTTTCGCCATCCAGCAGCGCCACATCATCTGGGGCGCCAGCGCCTTTGCCGCCGTCCCCGCCCGCGGCCCATCCATCAACACCACCGCCAGCGAGGATCATCTGCTCGGCCGGCCGGCATTCACGACCTGGGGCGACAGCGAGTGCCGGCAAGACTCCGGCCGCGCCATCGGCGGCGAATCCCTCTGGCTCTACGCCTTGCCGAATCCCGAACCGGACAAACCGATCCGCGCGATCATCCTCCGCCCGCGCGACGAACGCTCGATCGTCTACGGCATCTCGGCCACCACCCTCACCGATCACCCGCTGCGCCCCGGCGTCCTGCACAAACTGCGATTGACCCTGCCGCCAGGCGCGGAACTGAACACCCTTGGCGAGTTGGACGTCGATGACCGGTTCTCGACCATCGGCGTCGACCTCGGCTCCGTCATCTCCGCCCGCGCCGCGCTCGACTACGACGAAACGCGCTGGGCCGGCGACGACCCCGACGTCCAGCCCTCCCAATCGACGAGCGAGGTCGTCGTCGAGTACGCGGCGCATCCAAACGGCAGGCTCTACGTTGTCACCGGCCCCGATTCGTTCGTCGCCGCCGATCTTCCCGGCGCCGGCAGTAAAACGGTCGAGCTGCGGATCGAGGCGGTCGGCCGGGCCGAGCGCCCTGTCACCGTCCGCGTCATCGACAAGCAATCGCGCCAGCCGGTTCCCGTCCGCCTCCACCTCCACGGTGAGGCCGGTGAGTATCTGCCGCCGCGTGGCCATCACCGCAAAGTGAACGCCTTCTGGTTCGAGGACACCTACGGCGAGTTTGTCAACCAGCACAACCAGTATGCCTACATCAGCGGCGAGTGCGTTGCCGATTTGCCGCTCGGCCGGGTCTTCGTTGAGATCACCCGCGGCTACGAGATCGCCCCGATCCGGACTGCCGTTGACGTCACGCCGGACACCGACGAGTTGACCTTCGAGCTGGAGCGGCGGCTGCCCTGGCGCGAGCGCGGCTGGGTCACCGCCGACACCCACGTCCACTTCCTTAGCCCGCAAACCGCCTTGCTGGAAGGCGCGGCCGAAGGGGTCAACGTGGTGAACCTCCTTGCCAGCCAGTGGGGGGAGATGTACAGCAACGTCGCCGACTTCGACGGCCGCACCACCCTCGGCGCTCGCGACTTCGGCGGCGACGGCGAGTTCCTGGTGCGGGTGGGGACCGAGAACCGGATGCAGGTCCTCGGTCACATCTCGCTCCTCGGCTACTCCGGTGCGATGATCCACCCCCTCTGCACCGGCGGACCGGACGAGTCGGCCATCGGCGACCCGCAAGAGGTGACCATGGCCGAGTGGGCGCAGCGCTGCATCGACCAGGGCGGCCTGGTCGTGATGCCGCACGCTCCGAACCCCAACCTCGAACGCGCCGCCGACTTCGTGCTCGATCTGGTCCATGCCGTCGAGATGATGACCTTCAACCCGTTCGACGCCCAGATCAGCCCCTACGGCCTGGCCGATTGGTACCGCTACCAGAACCTCGGCTACCAGCTCCCAATCTGCGGTGGCTCGGACAAGATGTCGGCCTCCTCCCTCCTCGGCGGCGTCCGCACCTACGCCCACCTCGGCGACCGTGCCTTCACCTATGGCGATTGGATGGACGCGGTCCGCGCCGGCAACACCTTCGTCACCGTCGGCCCGCTGATCGAGTTCGCGGTCGAGGGGAAGCCGGCCGGCAGCCGTCTCAATCTGCCGTCATCGGGCGGCACGGTCGAGGTGACCTGGACCGTTGAGTCGGTCCGTGCCCCAATCGAGCAGGTCGAAGTCGTCGCCGGCGGTCATGTCGCCGAGCAGGTGAACGTGTGCGGCGCGCTCGCGACATCTGGCAGCGCCTCGGTCACGGTGAGCAACTCGACCTGGATCGCGTTGCGGGTGCGCGGCAGCCTACGCGACCGGCCGGGCGACATCGCCGCCCATAGCAGCGCCGTCCAACTCCTCGTCGACGGCTCGCCCCTCTTCTCCCAACCCGACGCCGTCGCCGTCCTGGAGCAGATCGAAGGCACCCTCGCCTACGTCGACACTATCGCCCCCCGCCCCGACGCCGTCCGCTACAAGCGATTGCGCGCCACGTTGGAGTCCGCCCACAACCGCCTGCATGGGCGGCTGCACCAGCAGGGCGTCGCGCATTTGCACACGCCGCTGCACCGGCACGACGGGGCGCGCGAGCATTGAGGCGTCGGCCATTGGCCGTCAGCTCAATGCTCGCGACCATCTCTCTCTTAAGGAAGCTCTGCCATGACTACACGACCCTCTACCTCTGATCATCCAGCCGATGTCTGGGCCACTGGTAACGCGTACGAGCCGTACGTCGGCCGCTGGAGCCGGCTCGTCGCGCGTGAGTTCCTCGCCTGGCTGGGCATACCGCCGGGTGGGCGCTGGCTCGATGTCGGCTGCGGCACCGGCGCGCTCTCCACTGTGATTCTGGAAGGTGCGGACCCGGCCGCGGTCGTCGGCGTCGATCCCTCGGCCGGATACGCCGCCTACGCCCGGCAGCAGATCGCCGATCCGCGTCTCCGATTCGAGGTCGGCGACGCCCGCGCCCTGCCGGTCGAGCGTGCGGCGTTCGACGCTGTGGTCTCCGGGCTCATGCTCAACTTCGTGCCAGCGGGCGAGCAGCGGACGGCTGTCGACGAGATGCGGCGCGCCGCCCGGCCCGGCGGCGCCGTCGCCGCCTACGTCTGGGACTATGCCGGCGAGATGCAGCTCATGCGGCGCTTCTGGGACGCGGCCGTTGCCCTTGACCCGGCTGCCGCCGGGCTGGACGAAGGCCGGCGCTTTCCGGTCTGCCGCCCCGAGCCGCTGGCGAAGCTGTTCCGCGAGGCGGGCCTCGAGGCGGTCGAGACGCGCTCGATCGACGTGCCCACGGTGTTTCGCGACTTCGACGACTACTGGACGCCGTTCCTCGGCGGTCAGGGCCCGGCGCCTTCTTACTGCGTGCGGCTGGCCGACGCGCGTCGCGCCGAGCTGCGCGAGCGCCTGCGATCGACCCTGCCGACCAACATCGACGGCCGCATCCATCTGATCGCCCGCGCCTTCGATCCGCGCCCGCGTGCCCGCGGTCGTGTCC
>JBOGUE010000789.1:0-2224 GCA_050695955.1 Thermomicrobiales bacterium
GTTGGCCTTGGGCGCTGAGGGGGTAGTCGAAGAGGAGCTGGGTGGCGCCGGCGGCGCGGTAGGCGCGGACGGTGGCGGCGAAGTTGGCGGCGTCTTCCAGGCGGTCGGCGCCGAGGGAGACGGAGATGGCGATTTCGTCGGGGTCGCGGCCGTTCTCCTGGCAGTGGCGGCGGATCTCGTCGCCGCGGGCGCGGACCTCCTCCGGCGTGCCGTGAGAGTCCCAGATGCCGGCGTGCTTGGCGATCAGGCGCAGCATCTTCGGCTGCTTGCCGCCGACGAGGATCGGCAACCGCTGCTGCACCGGCTTCGGGGCGAAGGGGGCGTCGTGGAGCCGGTAGAAGCGGCCGTCGAAGGTGGTGCGCTGCCGCGTGAAGAGGGAGTGGATCACGGTGAGGGACTCGTCGAGCATCGCCACGCGGTCGCCGGCCGCGGGGAAGGGGATCGAGTAGGCGCGATGCTCGCGCTCGTTCCAGCCGGTGCCGATGCCGAGGACGGCGCGGCCGGCGCTGACGTGGTCGACGGTGGCGATCTCCTTGGCGAGCACGGCCGGGTGGCGGTGGGTATTGCCGTTGACGAGGACGCCGATCCGCACGCTGGAGGTTTTCAGCGCCAGGGCGGTGAGCAGGGTGGAGGCTTCGAGGCAGGGGCCGTCCGGGTCGCCGTAGAGGGTGAAGAAGTGGTCGAAGAGGTAGATGGCGTCGAACCCGAGCGCTTCGGCGGTTTGCCACTGCTCGACCAATTGGGCAAAGGTGAGCTGGTGCTGGCCGGTGACGACGCCGAAGGTGAGCGGGTCTTTTGGCTGGTTGTCGTTCGTCATGCGCGGTTGCTTGCCTCCAGAAGCGGGCGACAGGTTTCTGAGGCGAGTGTAGCAAACACGCGGCCCTCACCCCCCAACCCCCTCTCCCGAACCGCGGGAGAGGGGAGCACGCCGTCATGCGCCATGCCTTGATGACCTGGGAGGTAATCGTCAAGGTGACCCGGCCGGGCTATCGTGGGGGCAGGAGTACCGCGAAGCGGCCGGACGGCAGCGCGGCAGGAGGACCGTCATGGACGATTTCACCATGTTCGATGTTGGTGTGTCCTGGTTGCAATTGGGGGGCTACGTCGTCGCGCTGCTCGGCCTGGCGCTCTTTTGGCGCGGGTTGCTCGGCGGGCCGCACGGCGAACGGGGCCTGCTGCGGCCGAGCGCCGGTGCTCTGGGGCGGGCCGAAGGCTGGCGGCTGACGATCCTCGGGTTGGCGGTGGTCGGACTCGGAGCGGCCGGCGTGTGGGAGGCGCGGTGGCTCCTCTTCCTCTCGGTCGGCATCGGCTTCGTCGAGGTCCTGGAGGCCACCATGGTCATCGCCGCCTGGAAGGCGGGCGCCGCGCGGGCGGCGACGGGTCGGGCATAGGCATTCCGATCGCGGAGGACCTCGGGTTGAAACCCAAGGCTGAACCCACGAAGCCCTTCCAGGGCTGAGAACGAGGCATCCGCACATGTGTCGCGTACGTACTGGATGGACCACGAAACGCATGGGACGATTCCTCACGTCGGTCGGAATGACGGAGGGGCGGCCGCGTCGATCGGGAGCGCGCCGAGCGCAAGCAGATTGGCGTTGTGCGGGTCGTCGAAGGTGAGGACGGGTTTGCCCTGGGCGATGAGGGCGCGGGCGAACTGTTCGGTCTGGCCGCCGGGGGCGGCGTGGGCGATGAGAACGCGGGCGGCGAGGGAAGCGGCGAAGGCGTTGCGGGCGGCGGCGAGGTCGCGGGTGGGGCGGTGGTGTTTGGGGTCGAAGGGGGAGAGGACGAGGAGGCGTCCCGCCGCCAGCGGTGCTTTCCAGGCGGGCGGGACGCGCATTTGCTGGATGCCGCGGGCGGGGCAGAGGACGACGGGCTGGCTGCCGCGCAGGAGCAGATCGAGGCACTCGCGCTCCATCGGGGTATGAAACCCGGAGACGACCGCTATGCCGACGTCGCGCAGGGCACGGGCGAGGTCGGAGGTCTGGATGATGAGGCGACCGGGGCACTTCGTGGAGCAGAAGAGGGCGAGGAGGGGGGATTCGAGGATGGTCAGATTGCCGAGGTGGACGGTGGTGGGCGGGAGTACGGCAATGGTCGAACCAGCGCGGTCGGCAAGTCCGCCCGGGAATGAATTCCCGGGCTCATTCCCGGAAGTCGGATAAATCCGACTGACATCGGGCAGCATGTGCCGATCAAGTGGGTGAGGGGCATCAGAGGCGGATTC
>JBOGUE010000790.1:0-11828 GCA_050695955.1 Thermomicrobiales bacterium
ATGCACAGGCGCTGTTGCTGGCCGCCTGACATGCCGAAGGCGTTCGTCTTGAGACGGTCCTTGACCTCGTCCCAGAGCGCAGCGCGCCGCAACGCGGTCTCGACGATCTCGTCGAGGTCGGCCTTGACGCCCAGAACGCGCGGGCCGAAGGCGATGTTCTCGTAGATCGACTTCGGGAACGGATTGGGCTTCTGGAAGACCATCCCGATCCGCTTGCGAACCTCGACGGGATCGACCTGTGGCGCGTACAGCTCCTGGCCGTGGTACAGGACCTCGCCCGCAACGCGTGCGCCAGGGATCAGGTCGTTCATCCGGTTCAGGCAGCGCAGCACCGTGCTCTTACCACAACCGGAAGGGCCGATCAGCGCGGTCACCCGGTGCTTCGGCACGTCGAAGGAAACGTCGGAGACCGCGTGAAACGGCCCATAAAAGACGTTCAGATCGCGGATGGACACCACATTCGCGGGGGGCGCCTGCTCATCCGCCACCGATTCGACGCGAACGGTTGGTCGGCGCTCGTCGACCACCGTGTGCGCGTCCGCCAGTTCAGCTCTCATCGCCATCATCGTTACCACCTCAACGCCCGGCTAAAGCGTTGGCGCAAGTAGATTGCCAAGCCGTTCATCGCCAACAACACGACCAAGAGCACGATGATTGCCGCCGCCGCCAATTCACGGAACTCGGCCTGGGGCCGTGCCGTCCATTGATAGATTTGGATCGGCAGAGCCGTGTACTGGGACAGCGGGCTATCAGGCCGGAACAGCACTTGACCAGCGGCGCCGGCGACCAGGATCGGCGCTGTCTCCCCAATGGCGCGCGAGATCGCCAGGATGGCGCCCGTCAGGATGCCGGGCATCGCCGCCGGCAGCACGTGGTGCCGCGTCACCTGCCACGGCGTCGCGCCCAAAGCGTAGGCGCCCTGCCGCAGGGAGAGCGGCACCGCGCGCAGCGACTCCCGGCCGGCGATGATGATGACGGGCAGAATCAGCAGCCCCAACGTCAACGCGCCCGAGAGGATTGAGCGCCCGAAGTTGGCGACCTCGACGAAGAGCGCCAGACCCAACAGTCCATAGACGACGGAGGGGACGCCCGCCAGGTTGGAGATGTTCGTCTCCAGCAGGCGCGTCCACCGGTTGCGGGGGGCGTACTCTTCGAGATAGATTGCGGCGCCGAGGCCGACAATGAAGGCAAAGATGGCGGTGAGCGAGATCAACCAGAGGGATCCCCAGAGCGCGGGACTCAGCCCGGCACGGTCTGGGAACCGCGATGGGAGATCGGTCAGCAATCCCCATGACAACCAGGCGCCGCCGTCGAGGATGATGGTCGCCAGCAGGACGACCAGGAAGAGCACGGCCGTCAGCGTCGAGAGCAGGAAGAGGGCGGTGGCGATGCGGTTGCGCGCATGACGGCGGCTGAGATTCGAGGTCCCAGCCACGGCCGCCCCCATTGTGGGAGGGAAGGCTCCTTCACCGGTGGCGATGCTCACTGGTACTCCTCCCGGAACCGGTTGACCAACGTCCGGCTCAGCACGTTCATGGCGAGCGTCATCAGGAAGAGGAGCGCGCCGACCGCATACAGTGACTGGAACTTGGTCGTCCCGACCACAGCGTCGCCCGAGACGACCTGGACAATGTAGCCGGTCATCGCTTGCATCTCTTCCCGCGGGTTCGCGGTCAACTGAGGACGAGAACCCGAGGCGATGGCGACGACCATCGTCTCGCCAATCGCGCGGGAGGCGGCCAGGATCAGGGACGCGACGACCCCGGAGAAGGCGGCCGGCAAGAGGATGCGGGTGGAGACTTCGAGCTTGGTCGCGCCCAGCGCGTAGGCGCCCTCCCGCAGCGCGCTCGGCACCGCGCGCATCGCGTCCTCGGAGAGCGAGGCGACCATCGGCAGGATGAGGATGCCGACCGCGATCCCGGCGGACAGCGCGTTGTAGGGGCCGACGTCGAGGAAGCGCATTAAGATGTCGGGTGTGATGAAGGTGAGCGCGAAGAACCCGTAGACAATGGTCGGGATGCCCGCCAGGATTTCCAGGACGGGCTTAAGGACCGACCGCACACCGTCTGGGGCGTACTCGCTAAGGTAGATCGCGCTCATCAGGCCGAGCGGGACCGCGACCAGCATCGCAATCGCCGAGATGACCAACGTCCCGGCCACCAGGGGCAAGACGCCGAACTCGCCGTCGGCGAAGAGGGCGGTCCACTCGGCGCCAAAGAGGAAGTCGATGATCGAGATCTCGAGGAAGAACTCGAAGGCTTGCTCGAAGAGTACCAGGATGATGCCGACGGTGGTGAAGATCGACAACCCGCCGCACGCGGCCAAGAACCATCCAATGAGCCGCTCTGACCGCCGCCGATTGCGGGAGCCGGAGAGGTCGAGCAGCGGCCCACCCGGTCCCCCCAAGGCCGTCAACGCTGAACCCGCCGGTGCGACGGCAAGATCGCCTACGTCGTGCGTCACGGTCGCATCCGCCTCCTCAAACTCCGTAAAGCATGGTCGCGCTAAGAAATCTCAAACGGGCGACGAGTTCCCGGACGTCCATCGCGAACATCCGGGAACTCATCCTCCCCGTCATTCCGATCGCTACCGCCGTCATGCCGATCGCAGCGAGGAATCTCGCCTTCGATTGCAGGACGGGACGATTCCTCGCGGTGGCTCGGAATGACGGACCTTTGCAATCGGACCCTACGCCTCCGGCGTCGCGCCGAGCGGGGCCATCGGCGGCACCGTACCGGCGATGGCGCCCTCAAGCTCCGCCTGCTCGGCCGCGTAGATCTCGGCGCCGGAGGAGACGTAGCCGACATCGGCGATCAGGTCGCCCACGGTCGCCAGGTAGAACCGGACGAACTCCTGGACCTCCGGTCGCTGCAGGCTCTCGGCTTTCACGTAGATGAAGATCGGCCGGGAGAGCGGTGCGTACGACCCGTCAGCGACCGTCTCCGGCGTCGGCTCGACGCAACCCGCGCCGTTGTCGACGCCGATTGCCGTCACCGCGTCCGGATTCTGCTGCACGTAGGCCAGACCGAAGTAGCCGAGGGCAAACTCGTCACCGGCGACGCCCTCGACGAGCGCGTTGTCGTCCTCGCTCGGGATGTAGTCGGTGCGGGTCGCGCCCTCTTCGCCGACGATCGCCTCGGTGAAGTAGTCGAACGTGCCCGAGTCGGGACCCGGCCCGTAGAGCGCGATCTCCTCCTCGGGGAAGTCCTCACGCACCTGGTTCCAGGTCGTGATCTCGGAGTCCGGCGCCCAGATCGTGCGCAGCTCCTCGACCGTCAGGCAGTCGACGAAGTCGTTCGCCGGGTTCACCACGACCGCCAGACCATCGGTCGCCACCTGGAACTCGTAGAACTCGACGCCGTTCTCGGCGCAGGTCAACGCCTCGTTGTCCGGCACCTCGCCCTCGGTCGTGATCGGGCGGGAGGCGTCTTGGACGTCGGTCTCACCTTGGCAGAAGCGAGAAAAGCCGCCGCCCGTGCCAGAAATGCTGACTGGTACCTGAACGTCGGGCGCGACCGCGAGGAACTCCTCGGCGATCGCCTCGGTGATCGGACCGACCGTGGACGAGCCGTCGACCTCGATGGTGCCCGAGAGATCGCCCGCGTTGTCGGGCGGCGTGTACGGCGTGACGGCCGTATCGGCAGGCGGCGATGCCTCCTGCGCCAATCCCACCGATCCGGCAGCTAGCGTCATTACCAGCGACAGCAGCAGGGCGAGCATCGCCTCCTGGCGCGCTCGTGCAATCATCCTGATCATTCGCCCGTTCTTCCTCCTCGTTCCTCGCTCGTTGCTGAGCGGTCTCACCGGATGAACGTCATCCGGTTGGTCGACCCAAAGAGCCAGCGCGCGACATCCATGCACCGGTGGGACTCCCTACGCCGGCGATCGCACCGCTGACGCATCCGCGATCGGCGCATCAGCCGACGGTGGCGCGACGAATCGATAGCCGGAGCCGTAAACCGTCCGAATCACGTCCTGATCCATCCCGGCGTCGCTCAACTTGCCGCGGAGCCAGGAGATATGGACGTCCACTGTCCGTTCGTCGACGATGATCTCTTCGCCCCAGACGGCGTCGAGCAGGTCCTGCCGCCCGAAGACGCGCCCCGGCTCCATCGCCAGGGTGACCAGGAGTCCGAACTCCTTCGGACGCAACTGCAATTCGTGGTCGTTCACCCGCGCCCGTTTGCGATCGGGTTCGACCACGAGGGCGCCGCGATACAGTGCCGCCGGCGGACGCGCCGCCGGCACCGCCCGCCGCCGGACGGCGGCACGCACGCGCGCCATCAGCTCTTTCAGCGCAAACGGTTTGGAGACATAATCGTCGGCGCCAAGCTCGAGTCCGTCGACCCGGTCGTCGATCTCATTGCGGGCCGACAGGATCAGAACCGGGACATTCGATTCGGCGCGCAGCGCCCTCAGCACCTGGAACCCGTTCATGCCTGGCAACATCAGATCGAGCAGCACGAGATCGAGGCGATGCGATTCGCGCAGCGCCAACGACAACCCGGTCTCGCCGTCGGCCGCCGTGATCACCTCGTAGCCCTCGCGCGACAGGTTGTAGGCCAACGTGCTCAGGAGCGTCGGATCGTCTTCGACGACGAGCACCGTGACCCGTTCGAGCCGCACGAGGTCCGAATCGATCGACATCATTGGCAGAAGGCTCTCCGCTGGTTGTCGCCGCGGGGCATCCACACGCATCACGATGCAGAGCGTAGCGCCGCCCTATTAACAGGTAGTAAGCCCCGTGTTAACGCCGGTAAACGTCTGGTTAATTCCCGTTAACGCGCGCCGCCAGAAGGAGCGCGGGGCGGTGCGAAACGTTCGGCGCGGATATCAACGACCGTTGATATACTCTCCATGCGCGAAGCGGCGCCCGTATTGGCGCCGCGCGTCCTCACGATGAGTCAATAACCGGAGTGTTGCCCACATGACGACCCGCATCGCCATCTTCAGCGACCTGCACGGCAACAGTGCCGCCACCGAGGCGACCCTTGCCGCCATCGACGCCGAGGCGCCGGACGCCGTCTATTGCCTGGGCGACCTCGTCGGCTACGGCGCCCGACCGAACGAGACGACCGCACTGATCCGGCGGCGCGGCATCCCGACGATCATGGGGAACTACGACGACGGCGTCGGGTTCGACCGCGACGACTGCGGTTGCGCCTACAAGGACGCGGGCGAGGAGGAACGCGGCCAGCGATCCTTGCTGTGGACGCGCCGCGTCACCACCGACGACACCAAGGCGTACCTCCGCACGCTGTTGCCGGAGATCCGGTTCGACGTCGAAAACGTGCGCTTCCGGCTGGTGCACGGCAGCCCGCGCCGGATGAATGAGTACCTCTTCGAAGATCGCGACCCGCGCTCCTTGGAGCGGATTGCGCGCTCCGCCGCCTGCGACGTCCTCGTCTTCGGCCACACCCACAAGCCGTGGGTCAAGGAGATCGCCGGGGTGCTGATGGTCAACGAGGGGAGCGTCGGCAAGCCGAAGGACGGCGATCTCCGCGCCTGCTGGGCACTGTTCACGGTCACGGCCGGACACCCGGTCCACGTGGAGTTTCGCCGCACCCCGTATGACGTCGCGGCGATGGCCGCGGCGATCCGCGCCGAGCCGGACCTGCCTGATCAATTCGCGCGGGACTTGGAGACTGGGGGCGTCTGAACAGAACGGCTATGCCGAGCCTGCCCTACCAGGCGATCTCGGCACGACGCCGCCGGAGCGGTTCAGACAGCGTAGCCAACCCCAATGCGCCGCTCAACGCCAGTAAGACCCCACCAGCCCAATAGAGCGGCCGAATCCCAATCTCGTCGACGACGACCGCCCCGATGGCCAGCGATGCCAGACGCATCACGTTCCAGGTGACGTCGAGCAAGGTGTACACCCGCCCGCGCACGGCGTCGGGCACCACACTCTGGATCGTCGACCTGAAGACGACCATGCCGGTTGAGGTGTTCAGCCCATAGACGAAGAGGATGAGGAGCGCGACCGGCAGCGGGGTGAAGATCGCCAGCAGGACGTCGCCCACGCCGCGGATCAGGTACGGTGCAAAGAGCCAGCGCGCGCTGAGATAGTCCCGCGCGAGGAGATTTGGAATCAGGGGACCGATGAGGGCGCCGATGCCGATCGCGCCGATCAGCCAGGCGAATCCGGCTGGCGAAAGGCCGAGATGCTGCTCGGAGAGGACGACCAGCATCGCCCCGGTCCCGCCGACCGCGAACGACGCGAGCATCTGGACGACGACCAAACGTGAGACGAATCGGTCGCGCAGCGCGTAGGATAGGCCTTCCCGCGCGTCGTCCTGGAACCGGGCAAGCCCACGTTTCGCGCCCGTATCGATCTGGCCCGCGTGCCGCGGGACGGTGAGCCGGGCGATGAGGAGCGCTGAGGCGACGAACGTGGCCGCATTCAACGCGAAGGCCGCGCCGGTGCCGATCAGCGCGATCAGGCCGCCGGCGACGGCCGAGGCGATGATCTGGACGAGGCGGCCGGTCGACCAGGCGACCGAGTTGGCGACCAGGCGCTGTTCCGGCGTCGTCAGCGCTGGTATCACAGCCTGCACCGTGGGATTGAAAAAGGTGTTGCCGGCCGCGAGTCCCGCCGCCACGATGTAGGCGTGCCACGCGCCCTGCGGCCAAACAAGTGACAGTGCCAGGATCGCTCGCCCCAGGTCCGCCCCAATCAGGACCCGCTTGCGGCTGAAACGGTCGATAACGATGCCCGCAACCGGTCCCAGAAGCAGCGTCGGGACGATCTTGGCGACCACCAGAATCGCGACGGCGACCCCGCGCCCGGTCAGCTCGAACACGAGGACGACCAGCGCGATGTAGTGCAGCGTATCCCCAAAGCTGGAGAGCAACTGCCCCAGCCAGAGCGGAAAGTAGGAGGGACTCCGTGCGACCCGCGCGTACGAACCCAGGACGTTTGTCAGCCGGTTTCCGATGAGCGTCACCACCTGATGACCCTAGCTCCCGGTGCCATCCACGACATCCGCGCCGAATCGCCCTTCGGTGTCGTGGGTCGTGTCCTCACAACCTCTCCGCGTCTTTGCCCGAGTCGACCTCCAATGAGCACGACCGAAGGGAAGACGAGATCTCATCGCTGCCCGCCCGGCCACGTCAGGAAGGGCATGTTGACGACGATTCCAGGCTGTTCGATCCGCGCCTCGCCCTCGGCTTCCGCCGCGAGCACCTCTTCGGCAAAGGTCAGTACGTGCGCGTTTTGTTCGTCCGACCATGCCACGAGGCTGACCGATCGCAGTGGGCTATATTCGGGATCGCCCGGAGGTCGGTCGAAGACATCGGGCTGGAAACCGAACGGGCCATCGCCTGCGATTCCGTTGGTGAAGACGTAGACGTTGGCCAGCATCGCGTCCGGGGCCTGCGCCAGCGACGGCACGACCAGCACCGGCGAGCCGCCCATCATGTCGATGAGCATCCGCGCGACGCCAGGGTCGGACGCCTCCGTGTGGATGAAGTGGATCTCCTGACCCTCGGTGTAACCCTTGACCGGCGGCGCATTCGGCACTTCCGCGTCCATCGCGCCCATGCCGCTCATGGGACTCGCTGCCATGGGCGGCTGCGCCCCCGTCGGAACGAGCCGCCAGGCGGCGCCACCGATCAGGACAACGCCTACGGCGAGAAGTACGAACGTGCGAATCATCGGTTGACCTCCTTCCGACGATCAGACGGGAAAGATCCGGGCAAACCAGTCGGCCCAGATCGCGAGCGCGATGGACCAGACGCCGACCAGGATCAAGATCCACCCGCCCCACCGCTTCACCTGGGCCGTGCTGGCCCGGAGCGTAGCGACGACCTGCTCTTGCGCCGTCCCGATCGCCATAGCCAATCCAAACAGCAACAGCACGATGATCAGCGCGGCGACGACGAAGGCCGCGAGCGACGCTTCCCACCCACCCATCGTGACGGCATGCCCGACCAAACCGGTCAGGATCGGGCCCGTTCAGCCAAAACCGGCCAGGAGGTAACTGAAGCCGAACAGGCCGTAGCCGAGGGTTGGTCGCTCTCTCCGCAGACGGGCTTGTTTCCGGAGCAGCGGCGTCATCCTCCCCCGGATATCGCCAAAGGAGGCGAATGGGACCCGACCCAGTTGGACGAGGCCGAGGAGGATCAGCAGTACGCCGACGACCGTTCGGATGATCCGCCCTGCCACGCTAGTAAACGTGACCCCGGCGAAGAGGGCGGAGCCGCCGAGCGCGATCACGGCACCGCTCATGAGCAAGAAGACACTCGCCCCGGCGGCGAGGGCGAGGGCGAACCGCAGCGCTCGCCGCACCGACGGCTGCCCTTGCTCGGCCGTACCACCCTCACGGCCGAGCAAGGTCACGAGAAGGCCGAAGGAGCACGGGGAGAAGAACGCGGCGACGCCGGCGGCGGCCGCGAGCACGAAGAGTCCGACGCCGCTGGAGGCCGGCAGGTCGAAGCGTGGGTAGATCTCGTATCCGATGTAGCCGGCGACCGCCAGCGCCACGACGACCAGGACGAAGAGGGCATACCAGATTGTCCGATTTGCTGCTCGATCCGCCACAGTGACGCCGCCCTCTAGCCATTCCCAGCCACCAACCATGGTCGTGGCGTCGGAGTTTCTCTGACGGCCACCGTACTCCTTCCAGCCCACTGGAAGGTCAAGAGTAGCGCGACTACGTCGGCGCAAGTTGACGGAAGCCTTCGGCAAGGCGTATGCCGCCCTTCGCGCCGAGTTCCCCCGCAATTCGAGCGAAGAAGTCTTCCATCTCCGGGCGGTCGCGCCCCTGGCTCACGTGCTGGCGCAACGCCTCCATACGCCGCGTCCAGACCGGCTCGACGTCGACGAACGTGTTCGGGCGGTCGCTCATAATCAGGTAGAGCATCTCGACGCGATGTGGAGCCAAACCAGCTCGTGCCTGCTCTGGGTAGAAGAGCGGGCCAGGGCTGCAAAGGTAGGCGGCCTGAAAGGTCATCAGACCGAGCGTGGTGTGGTCGGGATAGATGGAACAGGAGTCACGAGAACCGTTGCCCGGATAGGGATCGTGGGTGATGATCGTTCGTGGTCGCTCTTCGCGGATGATGGCGGTCAACTCCTGCCGCAACGCCGGCATGTGGAAGAGGAGGTCGCTGTCGTCGTACCGGAGAAACCGCACCCGCTCGACGCCGACGATCCGCGCGGCGGCGAGTTGCTCTGCCTCCCGCCGCGCGGCGATCTCCTCCGCGCTGACTGACGGATCGGCCGTTCCCCGGTTGCCGCTCGTCACCAGGACGTAGGAAACCTCGGTGCCACGCTCGATCAGGCGGGCAACCGTCCCCGCGCAGTGAGCCTCGACGTCATCCGGGTGCGCCACGATAACCAGGACCGGACCGCGAAAGGCGTTAAGCAACACCATCCCCTCCTTCGGTCGCGTCGTCGCGCAGCTCGGCGACGACGGCCGGAAACGCTCCGCCCCAGGGGAGGGGCACGTCCTGCGCCTGGTAGGTGTGTCCTCTCGGCGTCGTGCCCGCCCGCGCGAGCGCTTCGGCCAGAGCCTCGGCTCGGGCTCGAGCGTCGTGGCCAACGACGAAGAATCGCCCGCAGCAGCAGGGACCGTCGGCCAGGCGCGGGTCGTGTCGCTCATAGCGAGGGTCGTCGCGAAAGATGCTGGCCGTCGGCCGGCAGCCGCCGCACACGCACTGGTACCCGACCTGCACACCGTCCTCGAGATTCCATTGAACCGTGATGGTCGTCATGCATCTACCTCCGTTAACGCTTCCACCCGCGCCGCAGCGACGAGACGACGGCCGCGCCAAGGGCGGCCAGGGCGAGCGCCAGAAACGCGTCGCGCAATCCAGCGGCGAGTGGATCGGTCATGCCTGGATCCTGAGCATAGACATCTTGTCGCCAGCTCCAGATCGTGCTGGCGAGCGCAACCCCACAGATCTGTCCAACCAATCGGGCCAGCGCCAGCAGTGCGGACGCCATAGCTCGCGCGTCGGCGGGGGCAGCGGTCAACACGGCCGCGTTGTTGGGGGCCTGAAAGAATCCAGCGCCGGCACCGTAGAGGACGAGTGTCAGGACGGCAAAGGATACCGCCGACCGCGGTTGTAGCTGGGCCATGAGCACGATGGAGATGGCGACCAAGCCGATCCCGAACGTGGCCGGCCATCGAGGACCCACCCGATCGGTCATCCGACCGGAGAGCGGAGCGACCACGAGGATCGTCAGCGGAACGGCAATCATCAGGAGCCCGGCGCGCTGCCGAAAGGCCCATGACGGACTGTATGGCGAACGGGATCAGGAACATGTTCGACGCCAGGGCGACGAATGCGAGGAACGCGATCAGCAGGCCGGCTGTGAGCGATCGGGAGCAGGCGATCGACATGTCCAGGCTGGGAGTGCCGATAGCCGATCGAGCTCTGCGCGGCAGCCGGTTCCAGGCGATCGACAGCGCCAGGACTCCAAGCGGGACGTTGACAAGAAAGATTGCCCGCCAACCAACCGAGTCGAGCAAGAGGCCGCCCAGGGTCGGGCCGGCAGTCAAACCGGCGGCCACGGCCATGTGCAGGTAGCCCATCGCGGTGCCACGTCGTCCAATCGGGTAGGTGTCGGTGAGGAGCGCCTGCCCGACCGCCAGGAGCATGGCGGCACCGATCCCCTGGATGCCCCTGAAGACGATCAGTTGGGCGGCACTTGCGGCCAGCGCGCACGAGGTCGAGGCGAGCGTGAAGAGCGCGAGGCCGGCGAGAAAGACGACGCGAATGCCAATGACGTCGGTTACTCGCCCGGCGATCAATAACGCGGCGACGATGGCGAGTTGATACGCGAGGACCACCCAGCGGATCAGGCCGACCTCGGCGGAGAATTCCCGCTGGAGGGTTGGCAGCGCCACGCCGACGATGCTTTGGTCGAGGTTGCTCATCGCGGTGGCGAACAGAACAACCGCGAGGACCGGACGCCGGTTGTTCATCTTTGCTGCCGGCATGAACAGCGTTCAGAGCTTGTCTCCCACCTTCGATGTGAAGGCACAAAGAGCACTGCCTGCCCCACTTGGTTTGCGCGACCGCCAGGCCGCCGACCAGCACCTTACGCCTTCCAGTCGGCTGGAAGGTCAAGTAGCTCTGGTCTGACGACAAGCCCAGACGTCAGCCGGACGGGGATTCTGATAGGACGACGTGACTAGCGAAGGCGGGAAGAAACGAAGACCGGCGTGGGTTGTGGGGCGGTTCGTGAGATTTCTTGCCCCTCGATGATCGCGCAAATGCCACCGCCGCTAAGTTGCTGGGCGGCCGACCGCAGGTCAATCAGCTGTTGCCGATAGTCGGCGAGGGCGCGGAGCCGATCCTCCACCTCGGCCAGCTTTTGGTCGAGGAGATCCGACACGTGCGGGCAGGGGCAATCGCCGTGTTGGCGAATCGCGAGGATTTCACCGATCTCCTTCAGGGTGAGGCCGAGCGACTTTGCGCGCGCGATGAAGTGCAGGCGATCCAGCGCATCGGTGTCATAGAGCCGGTAGCCGGATTGGCTGCGCCGCGCCGCGGGCAACAAGCCGAGTTCCTCGTAATAGCGCAGGGTCTTCGGATTGAGACCGGCCTGGCGCGCGAATTGTCCGATCCGCACGAGTCACCTCCGGTGGGCTATTTTCCGATGCAGAAGCGGCTGAAGATTTCGGTGAGGACGGCTTCATCGACGGCTTCGCCGGTGACTTCGCCGAGGGCGTGGAGAGCGGCACGGACGTCTGGAGCGAGGAGGTCGAGGGGATAGGCGGCGCGGCGGGCGCCGGCGGCGTGGCGAATGTGGGTCAAGGCGCGATCGAGGGCGGCGTGTTGGCGGGCGGTGATGAGCGCCGGGCGGCTGTGGCCGGCCG
>JBOGUE010000791.1:0-11150 GCA_050695955.1 Thermomicrobiales bacterium
AGACCGATCGCGCCATCGTGCGCCGCCGCGACGGGAGGTGCGCCGCCCGCCTGGTCGTAGAACAGGTCGCCGCCGAGCCAGGTAAGCCGCACGCGATCGTTCGGGTGGTGGTCGTGGTCGGGCCGGGCGTATCCCTCGCCGAAGAAACGCCGCAGGTCGATCCGGGTCCCGTGCTGATGTCCCGGCTTCCCGCCATCGATGGCCGGACCGGGCTTCGGTAGCAAATCGACGCCCGCGAACTCCTCCTGGCCGTTGCGATGGTGGTGGTGATGGTCGTGGTCCGCGGCCCGTTCTCGCGGTAGGAAATAGGCGTCGAACATCTCACGAAATCGCGGCAGGTCGGCGCCGCGCTTGACCAGCGACGCCGCCAGGACCGCCGCGAACGTCTCGCGCCGGTCGAGCGCCTCCGGCACACTCACTAGCGCGCGGAGCGCATCCGCCGCCTCGGCCGGCGATGCCGGAATGCCGTTGGCTCGCAGCAGCCGCGCGAAACCGAGGATGCGGTCCGCCGGCGTCTCCCCGGCATGGCCGTTGGTCTCAGGCGAAGGCATCGCGCACCAGTCGCGCGTCGGCGGCGTACTTGGCGACCACGCCGGCCGTCGCCGCCACCGTCTCCCGGTCGAGCCGCGTCGCCCCGAGGGCAACGAGCGCCCGCGCCCAGTCGATCGTCTCCCCAACGCTCGGCCTCTTGCGCAAATCGAGCGCCCGCACTCGCTCAATCGCCGCGACGACCGCGTCGCCCAGCGCCTCGTCGATCCCCGGCACGGCCAGGCGCACGATTTCCCGTTCCAACTCCGCATGCGGATAGTCGAGGGCGACGTGGAGGCAGCGCCGCTTCAGCGCATCGCTGAGATCGCGCGTGGCGTTACTCGTCAGGACGACGACCGGCGGGTGATCCGCCCGCAGCGTGCCGAGCTCCGGCACCGACACCTGGTACTCGCTGAGGATTTCCAGCAGCAGCGCCTCGAACGCCTCGTCGGCGCGATCGACTTCGTCAATCAGGAGGACGACCGGTCGCGGCGATCGAATCGCCTGCAACAACGGCCGGGCGACCAGGAAACGCTCGGCGAAGAAGGCATCGACCGCTCCTTCGTCATCAAGCCGCGCCAGCGCCGTCGGCACGTCGGGGCTCCCCGCCAATTCCTTGCCCAGCACGTCCCGGATGAGCTGCGAGGCAAGCAGTTGCTTGCCGTACGACCACTCGTAGAGCGCTCGCGTCTCGTCCAGGCCGTCGTAGCATTGGAGGCGGATCAGGTCCCGTCCCAGCGCCTTCGCCCAAGCTAACGCCAGCGCCGTCTTGCCGACGCCCGCCGGCCCCTCGACCAATAGGGGCTTTTCCAACCGCAATCCGAGGAGGACCACCGTGCTGGTTGCAAGGTCGGCGATGTAGTCATGATCGCGCAGCCCATCGCGCACAGACGCGGGGTCGGCAGGAACCCATGCTGTTTCGTCGTTTGCAGCGGTCATAATCGCCAGGCATTTGTAGGGGCGGACGTGCATCACAATCGCCCATTCACCGATGCGGCCACCATCGCGCGGATCCGGGCGGGCGTCATCTGGCGGGCGCTGTAGACGTGCGGGCCCTCTTCGACGACGTGAGTGGTGATGCGGTCGATGTCGGCGTCGTCGCCCTTCACCCGTTCGCCACCCCACGCGGCATAGGGACCGAGCCCCATGCGGCTGCCGGTGTATGGCCCGACGGAGGCAAAATTCTCCGGCGTCTCGAGATCGCGCAACAGGCGGACCATCGCCTCGACCGCCTTGTCGGCGGCGCGCGACGGCGAGAGCCCGGTCGTCTCCTCGCCCATCCAGGTCGCGATCTCGGCGACGACGGTTGGGGCGGCAGCGGCGGCGTCCGCCCACGCTCGCGGCATGATGATGCCGCAATTCAGCCCGTGGTGCGTGTCGTAGAAGGCGCTAACCGCGTGCGAGATGCCGTGGACGATTCCGAGCTTGCCGCTCATGAAGGCGATGGCGGCGATCCACTGCGCCCACATCAGGTTGACGCGGGCCTCGTAATTGTTCGGGTTGGCGACCGCTTCCCGTAGGTTTTGGGCAACCAGCCGGATCGCCTCGCCACCCATCGAGCGGGCGTGCGGGTTGGCGTGCGGCGAAAAGCAGGTCTCGCTGGCGTGCGCCAGCGCATCGTAGCCGCAGTAGGCGGTCATGTCGGGCGGCATCGTCATGTGCAGCAGCGGATCGTTGACGCCGAGCGTGGGCACGATGGCGTCGGAGCGGATCACCCATTTGCGCGGGGCGTCGTCGGAGGTGGTGTCGGTTAGGACCGCCATCTTCGTCGTCTCGGAACCGGTGCCGGCGGTGGTGTTGACCGCGATCTGAGGCGGGGTCGGCGCCCGCTGGGGCTGCGGTCCGCGGCGGAACTCGTTGACGGCCCGCCCATCGTGCGCCCCGACGTAGCGGGCGCCCTTTGTGGCGTCGTGGGCGCTGCCGCCGCCGATGGAGACGTAGCCGTCGCAGCGCTCCTCGCTGTAGAGCGCGTGGATCTCCATCACGTTGGTGTCTTTGGGGTTCGACTCGGCGCGATCATAGACGACCGGCGCCACCCCCGCCTCGCGCAGCAGCGACGCAATCTCGTCGACAATCCCCGTTCCCTTCAGCCCGGTCGAGACGACGAGCGCCCGCTTGAACCCCATCTCCTTCGCCTCGGCTCCGACCTGGGCATGGAGGCCGGCGCCAATCAGGGCGCGGGGCATCGGCGGGATGTCGAGAAGGAGATCGCGCTGAAACTGCTGGGTGAAGGCCATATTCATGCGGATCGATTCTCCAAGCAACGTGTAGCGGACGCGCCGCGGTCCGAGTAGATACAGGAGGCGATTCTAGCATCGAACATCTCACCGGCGAGCCGCCATTGAATGCGACCGTGCCTGGTATAATGATGGATAACGATGGCTTATGAAGTCTCATGGAGTACACCATCATGGTTGCAGAAGCCGAACACGATCTGCTGACCATGCGCGAGGCCGCCGAGTTCCTCCGCGTCAGCGAGGTCACGATCTCACGTTGGATCAAGCAAGGTCGGCTGCCGTCCTTTCATGTCGGACCTCGCGCCGTGCGGATTCGGCGAGCCGACGTCGATGCCATGCTGCGGCCCGTTTCGGACGCCCCGCCAACGCGGTACTACGAGTTTCCGGCCGATGCCACAACGTTCGAGATTCCGCCCTTGACCAAGGCGGAGGCCGAGCGCCAGTTACAGGCTCTGGATGAGGCCGAGCGCTTCGCGGCGGCGCTACAGGCGCAGCGCGGCGGACGATTGTTTCCATCCTCAACCGAGATTATCCGGGAGGAACGCGACAAGCGTTCACGGAAGCTTGCCGGGTGAATCACTCGGTCGTTGTCGACGCCAGCGTTGCGGTGAAGATGGTCATCAATGAGGAGTTCTCGCCGAATGCCCGGGCGCTGCGCCGCGCTGCGAGCCGAACAGAGCGACCACTTATCGGACCTCCGCTTCTCCATGGCGAGGTAACAAACACCATCTTTCAGCAACTGCGTCGCGGAGAGATTGCGGAGCACGTCGCGGCCGCGGCGCTCGATCAATTCGCTAATCTTGGCTTCTCCATCGTGACCGTCCACGACCTCCACATTCGCGCCTATGCTTTCGCCCGAGAGCACGGCCTTTCCAATATCTACGACAGCCACTACGTCGTCCTCGCTCGGTTGCTGGGGGCGGATTTCTGGACCGACGACCGGGTGCTGCTCCGCAGCATTGGTAACGCCGCTCCCTGGATTCGCTGGATCGGAGACTTCCTTACGGATAGCGAAACGATGCCATGACGTTGTTTCGCCGCTGGCTCCCGTCCGTCTTCTGGATGAGTCTCATCTTCTTGCTCTCCGCGCAAGAGCGCCTGCCGCGACCGTCGGGCATATCGCCGGACATCCAAGCACTTGCCGGGCATTTCGGCGCCTACGCGATTTTGGCGCTGCTCCTCCTCGGCGCCCTTGCACATTTGGGATGGAGCTTCGCCACACGCGCGGCCATCGCCTTCGTCGTCGCCGTGCTCTACGGCGTGAGTGATGAGATCCATCAGTCGTTCGTGCCGGGACGTGATCCGTCCGCGTTCGACGTGGGGATCGATGCGCTCGGGGCGGCCGTGGCCCTAATCGGCCGACGCGTGCTGGCCGAGACCGGCCGGCGGCCGGGAGTGGCGGACGATGCCGGTGATAGCGATCAGCGTCAGCAGATAGGGGAACGCCAGCAGCAGATCGGATGAGATCGGCAACCCGGCGGCTTGCGCCTGGATCTGCGCCGCCTGCGCCCCGGCGAAAAGGAGCGCCGCCCCCAGCGCGCCGAACGGGGTCCAGTTGCCGAAGATCACCGCCGCCAGGGCGATGAATCCCCGCCCCTGCGTCATGTCGCGCGTGAAGAAGGAGAGATCGCCGATCGAGAGCGCGGCGCCGCCGACGCCGGCGAACACGCCGCTGAGGATGACGCAGGCGTAGCGGTAGATCGGCACCGCGATGCCGACGCTCTCCGCCGCCCGCGGGTGCTCACCCGCCGCCTGTACCCGCAACCCCTGCTTGGTGGCAAAGAGCGCGAAGTGGACGACTGGCACCAGCAGGAAGGCGAGCGGGACGAGGATGCTGACGCCGCCGACGACGGTCGGCAGCTTCTCGACGGTCGGCGTGCGGCCGGAGTTGTCCCAGATCCGGACCATGAGAAAGATGGGGATGCCGGCGCCGAGGAGGTTGATCGCCGTCCCGGCGACGATCTGGTCGGCCCGAAAGGTGATGCACCAGACCGCGTGGATGGCGGCCGCACCCCCGGCCGCAAGGATCGCGACGAGCAACCCGAGAAACGCGTCATTCAGGTAATAGGCTCCGGCCACGGCCGAAAAGGCGCCGACCAGCATCAACCCTTCGAGGCCGATGTTCATCACGCCCGACCGCTCGGAAAGCAACCCGCCCATCGCCGCGAGGAGGAGCGGCGTGGCGGTACGCAATATGGCCTTCAAAAGGTCGACGTTGAAGAAGTCGTCCACTGCTACCACCGTTACCCAACGTCTCGCCTATGCCGCCGGCGGCTGCCCCGGTTCGACGCCGACCGTCGCCGGCACGCCAGGTGTCTCCCGCGGACGCGCCCGCCGCGATCGCCATGCCTGCATCCGTCCAATGGCCGCGAATGCCGAAACGGACAAGATAACCAGGCCCTGCAGCACCAGCACCAGCTCCTTCGAGGTGCCGACCTGGTTCTGCATTTGGGTTGAACCGCTGCGCAACACGCCGAAGAGCAAACCGGCGAAGACGACGCCGATGGGGTGGTTGCGGCCGACGAGGCCGACCGCGATACCGGCGAAGCCATAGCCGGGCGGGTCCGCGTACATCCGCCCTTGCAAGCCGAGGGTTTCGGTCGCGCCGCCGAGACCGGCCATGAGGCCGCTGACGAACATCGCGAGGATGATCGTCGCGCCCCAGGAGATGCTGGCATAGGCCGCCGCGCCCCGGCTGAGGCCGACGGTGCGGATGCGATAGCCAAAGGTCGTGCGAAAGAGGACGTACCAGAGGGCGACCGCGACCACGATCGCCAGGATGAACCCCGCGTGCAGCCGCGTGCCGTCGAGGATGACGCGCAACTCGGCGGTCTCCTGCACCCGATCGGTCGCTTGCAACATCGGATCGACCGGCAGCCACTCGTCCCCCCGGTTCAGCGAGTACTGGAGGACGCGAAAGGCGAGGTAGTTGAGCATGATGGTCGTGATGACCTCATGCGCCCCAGACCACGCTTTGAGTGCGCCGGGAATCGCCCCCCAGATCCCGCCCGCGACGACGGCCGCCAGAATTGCCAGCGGCAGGTGAACCACCAGCGGCATGCCCGAGTCGATCGCGCCAACCAAACCGGCCGCCAGTCCGCCGATGACGAACTGCCCTTCGGCGCCGATGTTGAACATCCCGGCCCGGAAGGCGATGGCGAAGGCGAGACCGGTAAAGATGAGCGGCACCGAGAGGACGAGCGACTCGCCGATCGCGCGTCGCGTACCGAACGCGCCCTCGACGAGCGCCCGGTAGGCATCGATCGGGTTGTCATTCGAGATCAGGATGAAGACCGCCCCGACGAGCAGCGCGATCGCGACCGCCCCCACCGAGGAGAGGACGGTCGGCATCAGCGCCCGGATACGCCCCGCCGCATCAGTCCGCGACGGCTGCCTGCTCGTCGCCGTGGCCATCGCGGCTCCGCCCTCCCATCCGCAACCCCAACTCGGTACGCGACACGCTGCCGCTGGCGAACTCGCCGGCGATCCGCCCCTGGAACAAGACGAGGATGCGGTCGCTCAGGTCCAAAATCTCGTCAAGGTCAAACGAGACCAGGAGTACGCCGCGCTCCTGGTCGCGCGCTTGCACGAGTTGGCGGTGCACGAACTCGATCGCGCCGACATCGAGACCTCGCGTCGGCTGAACGGCCAGCAAGGCGTCCGGCTCGCGGTAGAACTCGCGGGCAACGATCAATTTCTGCTGGTTGCCGCCGGAGAGCGCGCCGGCTGGCGTCGTGCAGCCTGGCGCCCGCACGTCGAAGGTTGCCATCAGGCCCTTGGTGATCTCGGCTGACTCGTCATAGTCGATCCGGCCCCCCTTGCTGAAGGGGGGATCCTCACAGTTGCCAAGCAGCACGTTTTCAGTCAAAGAGAAGGGGAGGACCAACCCGCGGTGGTGCCGATCCTCGGGGATGTACGAGAGTCCGACGCGACGTAAATCGTGCGGGCTGGCGCCCGTCACGTCCCGTCCCTTAAGGACCACGCGGCCGCTGTCCGGCTTGCGCAGCCCGGCCAGCGTCTCGACCAATTCGGTTTGCCCATTGCCTTCAACGCCGCAGAGGCCGACGATCTCGCCCCGGTGGACGGTCAGGCTCAGGTCGTCGAGCGCGTTGACCCCGCCCCGGCCGCGCAGGACCAGATGCTCGGCCGTCAGGATCGGTTCACCGGGGTGCGCCGGCGGCCGGTGAACCCGCAGCACGACCTCGCGGCCGACCATCAGCTCGGCCAACTCCGGCGCGGTCGTCTCGGCCGTCACCCGCGTGCCGACCGTCTTGCCGCGCCGGATCACGGTCACCCGGTCGCTGACGGCGGCGACCTCGCGCAGCTTGTGAGTGATGAAGATGATCGTACCGCCACCGGCCTTGAGACGGCGCAGGATACCGTAGAGTTCTTCGACCTCCTGCGGCGTCAGCAAGGCCGTCGGTTCGTCGAGGATTAAGATGCGGCTGCCCTGATAGAGCGTCCGCAAAATCTCGACCCGCTGCTGCATCCCGACGGGCAGGTTTTCCAACCGGGCGGCCGGGTCGACCCGCAGCCCGTATTCCTCCGCCAGATCGCCGACGCGCCGGTTCGCCTCCTCGCGGTCGAGGCGGAATGCGCCTTCCCCCTCCGAGCCGAGGATGACGTTCTCGGTGACGGTGAAGCGGGGGATGAGCATGAAGTGCTGGTGGACCATGCCCAGCCCGGCGGTGACGGCGTCGCGCGGGCCGTGGAAGCGCGCGGGCCGGCCGTTGACCAGGATCTCGCCCTCGTCCGGGTGGTACAGCCCGAAGAGGATGTTCATCAGGGTCGACTTGCCGGCCCCGTTCTCCCCCAGCAGGGCATGGATCTCGCCTTGCTCGACGACGAGGTCAACCCCGTCGTTGGCGACGACGCCGGGGAACCGCTTGACGATCCCCCGCATCTCGACGGCGGTGGGCGAAGGCGCTGTATTGGCTTCCGCCATAATACTCGTCTCGGCTCGATAGACCCGGTAATGCATACCGGGCCATTGTGGTTCCCGGCGTTGAAACACCGGGCTGAACCTACGAAGTCCCTCCGGGACTGTGGCAATCGAGCCCCGTGTTCAGCCCTGGAAGAGCCTGTCCTGACGAAGGAAGGAGCTTCGGAGGTTCAGCGCGGCGTTTCAACGCCGCGTCAACGCAGCTCAGCGCTCGTCCTACGCCGACGGCGACGCCACCGGCGAGGCCTCGATCGGGTCGGGGATCGGCGGGGCTTCGAAGGCTTCCAACTCTTCGTCGGTCGCCGGCACCACCAGGTCGCCGTCGACGATCATCTGCTGGTAAGCGGCGATGAGACCCATGATATCGGCCGGCACCTTGTTGCCTGAGTCCTCGAAGCCGACGCCGCCCTCATTGATGCCGAGGTTGAAGACGCCGCCCGCGAAGGTGCCTTCGACGACCTGTTTGCAGCCTTCGTAGACGGCGAAGTCGACGCCCTTGCGGGCGGTGCAGAGCTCGAAGCCGGGCGCCAGATGATCCTGCGAAACGTCGGCCCCGATCACCCACTCGGCGCCCAGATTGTTCCGCTCCTTCACCGCCTCGTAGCAGCCGACGCCGGTGAGGCCAGCGACCGGGAAGACGATGTCGGCGTCCTGGTTGAATTGGGCCAGCGCCAACTCCTTCCCCTTGGCCGGGTCACCGAAGGAGTCGGCGTAGGCGATCGTGAACTCGATGTCGGGGTTAATCGAGAGGGCGCCGGCACGGAAGCCGACCTCATAGCGGATGACCGGCGGGATGCGTTCGCCGCCGACAAGTCCGAGCTTGCCCGTCCGCGTCAGCCGCGCCGCGGCGACGCCGCAGAGGAAGGACGGTTCTTGCTCCTTGAAGGTCACCGACTGGACGTTCTCGACCTCGGAGACCGAGTCGATGAGCAGGAAGAAGTCGTCCGGGAAATCTTCGGCAACATCGGTGATCGCGTCGGTCAGGAGGAAACCGACCCCGACGGTCAAGTCACCGCCCTCGGCGCCCGCGGTCAGGTTCGGGACGTAGGCCGCCGCGTCCTGCGACTCGATGACCTTCCACTCAATGCCGAAGTCGGTCGCCGCATCGGTGCCACCCTTGTTGGCGAGATCATTGAAGTTTTGGTCGCCCAGGCCAGCCGTGTCGGTCACCATCGTGCAGACAATGGCGTCCTGGGCCGATGCCGGCGAAGAGCCAAACCCCAGCCGTACCTGCAAGGCCGCCATCGCCGGGGTGAGCGCCATCGCGCCCACCACGCGCCGCCGGCTGACCGCCACCTTCGCCAATCGCTCGGAACGCATGAGTGTTCTCCTCCGCTCTGGTTGTCAGATCGCCCGGTTCCGTCCCCATTGACGGCCGGGGCTCGCGCGAAACGATCCGGTGGTTCGGGCACGGGGGTAGCGCCGTCTCCTCTGGCAGCCCCTGTTCCCGTCCTCTCAGCGAACGGGCGGTGCACGAGACGCGTCGCGGACTCACGCGGAGACCGAATGCCACCGATGGCGCGTATTGTACGGGAAGATCGGGGAACGGGCAGGCATAGCCGCCCGTTGAACGGAATGTGGCCAGGGCGACATCCAGCGAGGGGCGATGGCCCACATTCCGCACGTGCGGTCCGTCCGACATTGAACACGCAAGGAAGGCAATAGCATCTTGCTGATCCGGCGGTACCTGGTCAACCTGCGCCACCACCCACTGCACGGCTTCGGTCGTCGTTGCCTCTCGCCGTTCGCGCGAGGGAAAACAATCGCCGCGCGCAATCGCCGGAGTGAGTCGATCGACCGGGCGAATTGGGTGCGCCGTTAGTCAGCATTACCGTCAGCAGCCCTTGTATCTGACTGTAGATTCGCCTAGGATCGTGCAGAGTAAGGGATGCACCCTCCGTAAAGGAGAGTCCGTTGGCTACTCCAGTTACCAAACCCCCACAGAGTCCATCGCTTGAGCGACTGCTGGAACGCCACCGTCTGGAAGCGGAGCAGCTACGCCAGGAGCTTGGCGACCCCAAAGAGGCACTTGCCGCATTCGTGCGCGAGCACTACGACCAAGAATTGCTCGCCGAGGCATTTCATGACCTGATTGGCGGCAGCAACGTTTGGGATGCTGATGACATGATCGATGAGCGGTAGCCTCATCGATCTCGCCTCCCCGAATATCCCGGTGCCGAATCCAGTGATCATTGACACCAACGTCGTCGTAGCCGGTATGCTGGCGCCCGAGGCTCAGCCGGATCCGGCGCAAGCGTTGCGAGCGAACATGTTCTTCTCCGATCTCGTGGCCCGTAATCGCCGCGCGATCCTCACGCCGACTGCTTACAGCGAACTGCTTCATGTCTCGATTCGCATGCGGTATCAACAGGAACTGAGGCTCAACCGGCACGCCATCCTTGTGCGGTATGGCACCCGGATCAGCAGTTGGACCGAGCTCTTCAAGCACGATCCGACAATTGCGCAGCAACACGCCGCGGACCTGAATCAGCTTCGACGACG
This sequence comes from Thermomicrobiales bacterium, assembly GCA_050695955.1. Taxonomy (GTDB): domain Bacteria; phylum Chloroflexota; class Chloroflexia; order Thermomicrobiales; family UBA6265; genus JBOGUF01. Next base: position 10,210 of record JBOGUE010000791.1, read on the forward strand.
TCTTGTAGCCACGAACATGGTCGTCGCCGGAACCAACGACCTCGGCCCAATTCGCTCGGGCTTTCCCTATGACGTGGAGTTCGTGCGTCTGATCGGCCGGTATGGATTGGACACCAGCGACGCGGCAATCTTGATGGAGGCAAACTGCCTGGGTGTCTACGACATCGTGACGATGGACGATGATCCGCGGCGAGCGCAACTGGACTTCAACATCTACACCTGGATGTAGCCCGGCAGATGGGATGCGGCTCCGATCGTTCTTGATGTCTCCAGCGATCGGTCGGCCCGAGGAGCACTGAAGGCCCCAAGGATCACCCCGTCTTGCCCGGCCGGGTCAGCGGCTTGACGGTGCGCCCGTGGGCGGAGTCGTCGATGACGGCGGCAAGGCGCTTCTGCCTGGTTGCCGTTTGCTTCGCGCTGACGACCCACCAGATGGCGGCCTTGCGGTACGAGGGCGGTTGGGCTTGAAACCAGTCCCACGCCTCGCCGTTCGCGCGAAACTGCTGCTCGGCCGCCTCGTCGAGGTGGGCGGCGTCCCGTTGCTCGTGCGCATAGATACCCGTCCGGTCGTCCGTCCGCCGTTCGTAGGCGGCAAGACCCGCGGGGCGCATCCGCCCCTGCTCGGTGAGGGCCTGCACGCGGTTGACGTTGACGACGCTCCAGGTGCCGCGCGGCTTTCGTGGCGTGAAGCGGATGCTGTAGCTGACGTCGTCGATCCGGCGGCCCACCCCGTCGATCCAGCCCACACAGAGCGCTTCGTCCACCGCTTCCGGCCAGGTGATGCTCGGTGTGCCCGACCCCTTCTTATAAAAGCCAACGAGCAGTTCCTGGGCGGTGTCGTGATGCTCTTCGAACCAGGCGCGGAAGTCGGCGGGCGTGGCGAAGAAGGTCGGCGTCATCGTTCACCCCTGTGCATCCGTTGCCACGCGGTGTGCCCCGCG
>JBOGUE010000792.1:0-9914 GCA_050695955.1 Thermomicrobiales bacterium
AACGCGTGTTGCTCGCCAACCGGGGATTCGGCGCGGCGCCGACGCATTCGACCTTGTCGTTGACCGCAACGCGGCTACCCAAGTATAGCAACGCGTTGCTTCCGCGCTGCCCGCGCGGCGTCCTATACTCCGCTAGTACGAAAAGGAGATTGCCGGTGACGACGACAGATACGCACACGACGACTGATCAACGACCGACGTTGCTGCTCGTCGATGGCTTTGGTTTGATCTTTCGGGCGTACCATGCGTTGCCGCCAACGCTGACTACGTCAACAGGCGAGCAAGTCAACGCGGTCTTTGGTTTCGCGACGATGCTGCTCGACGTCATTCGCGCGCAGAACCCCGACTATGCCGTTATCGCCCTCGAAGGCGGCCGTACGTTTCGCCATGACGCCTATGAAGGTTATAAAGCGACCAGAGCCGAGACCCCCGAAGACCTGAATCAGCAGATCGGCCGCGTCCGACAACTCATCGACACGCTCCACATTCCAATCGAAGAGCGCGACGGTTACGAGGCAGACGACGTCATCGGCAGCCTCTCCACGAGTTGTGCACGCGACGCGGGCGTCCAAGTCTTGATCGTCACCGGCGATTCCGATTTGCTGCAACTCGTCGACGATCACGTGACGGTTGTGCTGCCCGGTGCGCGCCGCTTCGGTGAGCTCCGTTGGTTCGACCGTGCCGCCGTCCTGGAACGATATGGCTTCGGGCCGGAACTCGTTCCAGACTATAAGGCGCTCGTCGGCGACACCTCGGACAATATCCTCGGCGTACCCGGCATCGGCGAAAAAACCGCGACCGCGCTCATCGCTCGGTTTGGCGACCTCGAAGAAATCATCGCTCACCTCGACGAAGTGACGCCGACCCGAGCACGTAACGCGCTCGAAGCGAATGTCGATCAGGCCCGTGAGAGCAAGCGCTTGGCGACAATCGTGCGGGACCTCGACATCCCATTCGATCTCGAACGCAGCACCATTGCCAACTACGACCGGGACGCCGCCATCGACTTATTCCGCGAGTTGGAATTTCGCACGTTGGTTGGCAAATTGCCCCAGCCCGAAGCTGAGGCGCCGCGGCGTCCCGAGCGGCCGCCGTCGGTCCGGCAGATTGTCCGCACCGAGGAAGAGCTCCGTGCCCTCGTCGATCGCGTTCGTGCCACACGCACCTACGCGTTCGACGTCGAGACGACGTCGACCAATCCGATGCGCGCTCAACTCGTGGGAATCGCGATCGCGGTCAGTCCTCAGGAGGGCTATTACATCCCGGTCGGGCATCTCGACGAGATCCAATTGACTATCGAAACGGTGCGCCAGGCGCTGGACCCTGTGATGACCGACGCCTCAATCTCCGGATACGCCCATCACGGCAAGTACGACGTGTTGGTGCTTCAGCGCCACGGATTCTCCGTCACAAACATGACGTTCGACACGATGATTGCTGCCTACTTGCTCGGAGAAAGTTCGGCCGGCCTGAAGCATCTCGCCTTCACTCGCCTTGGCATCCAGATGACGGAGATCAGCGCCCTAATCGGAACCGGTCGCAACCAACTCACGATGGACCACGTTCCGGGCGACCAGGCGGGCGACTATGCCTGCGGCGACGTCGAATCGACGTACGCCCTCACCGAGGAACTTGGACCCGAACTGGGTGAAAAAGGGGTTCAGGAGCTCTTCTCCGACATCGAGTTACCGCTCGTGCCCGTCCTCGTCGAAATGGAGCGGACCGGTATCGCCATCGACTCAGCGTATCTCGCCGCGTTTTCGACCGAGATCACCGAACGTATCAGCGAGCTGGAACACGAGATTCACGGGCACGCCGACCGCTCATTCAACATCAATTCGACGCGCCAACTCGCAACGCTTTTGTTCGACGAGCTCAAGCTCAAATCGGGCCGCCGCACCAAGACCGGCTACTCGGTCGATTCGGACGTACTCGAGGCGATTTCAAGCGCCCATGAGATCGTGCCGTTGATTCTGGAGTACCGCTCACTCGGGAAACTGAAATCGACCTACGTCGACGCCTTGCCGCTCGAAGTCAACGAGGAGACTGGGCGCGTCCACACGTCGTACAACCAGACGGTTGCCGAAACCGGCAGGCTCTCCTCGACCAATCCGAACCTGCAGAACATTCCGATTCGCACCGAATTGGGCCGTCGTGTCCGTAGGGCATTCGTCGCCGACACGCGCCCCGGGCACCGCCTCTTCGAGGACGCGGTCCTCCTTTCGGCCGACTATTCCCAAATCGAGCTTCGGTTGATGGCTCACATGAGCGGCGAGCCGTTCCTCGTTGAAGCCTTCCGCAACGGTGAGGATATTCACGCCGCCACGGCGGCGGTCGTCCACGCCGTCGAGCTGTCTGAGGTTGACGCCAATATGCGTCGCATCGCCAAGACCGTGAACTTCGGTCTGCTCTACGGCATGCAGGCGTACGGCCTGTCTCGCGATACCGGGCTCAGCCGGGCCGAAGCGCAACAGTTTATCGACCAATATTGGTCGCGCCTCCCGCGGGTAAAGGAATACTTCGACGAGACGCTGCAATTTGGCGCTCGCCACGGGTACGTTCAGTCCCTCAACGGTCGCCGCCGAATCATCCCCGACCTGCTGTCGTCGAATGGCGCTCGCCGCGCGGCCGCCGAGCGGAAAGCGATCAACATGCCGCTCCAGGGCACAGCGGCCGACATCATGAAAATCGCCATGATTCGCGTCGAAAAGCAACTGCGCGCGCACAAACGCCATGCCCGCATGTTGCTCCAGGTGCACGACGAATTGGTACTCGAGGTTTCCAAGCACGATCTCGATGCGACGGCCAAGCTTGTCGTTGAGACGATGCAAAAGGCGTATGAACTGCGAGTGCCTCTCATTGCCGAGGTCAAAACGGGCATAAATTGGGAAGAGATGACACCATTCGACGCCTGAACGCTCACGAAATCCAACTCATCGTTCAGGCAACGTAGCTTCCCTTTGGAAAGCTTGTGGAAGTGACGCCCCATTGAGTACAATTGAGGGTACGACAGTTGGTCGCTTGGTTGAGGAGTTAATCGCGCGATGCCTACGTACTCGTACCGTTGCTCGGCGTGCGCAAACGAGTTCGAGCAATTCCAGAAGTTTACTGAGGACCCATTGACCGACTGTCCCGCGTGCGGCGGCTCGGTAAGGCGAGTAATCCAGCCGGTTGGCGTCGTTTTCAAAGGTACCGGCTGGTACATCACGGACAACCGAAAGTCCAATGGTTCGGATTCCCCTACCGCCGAGAAGCCCGCGAAAAGCGAGAAACCTGCCAAAGATGGCGACAGCGATTCGAAGCCGGCCAAGAAAGAAACGTTGGCCGCTCCCGCCTAGTGGCCTTTGCGCAAAGGATCGTCGCCAGGATGCGCATCTTGCGACCAATGTGCTACTTCCACGCTGAACGCCGCGGCGCGGCTTTCGGAGGCCCTTGCTCCTGTCCGTAGGGACGCACGAACTGTGCGTCCCACCCTCGCCATTGGCCGACCGACCTCCCCGGTCCGGACGTGTTCCCACTGCGCCAGCGAGCGGTGTAGAGACAGTGAGCGGCTGCAATGTCCTTGTCCGAACAGATCGACACGATTCGCCGACGCGACCCCGCGGCCCGTTCGAGCCTGGAAGTGCTGATTGCCTATCCGGGTTTGCACGCCGTCATGATCCATCGGTTGGCATCATGGCTCTTCCACCACCGTTTGCCACTGATCGGCCGCGTGGTATCCCACCTCGGTCGGTTTTTGACCGGGATCGAGATCCACCCCGGCGCGACGATCGGCCGGCGGCTGTTCATCGACCACGGCATGGGCGTCGTGATCGGCGAAACGGCCATCGTGGGTGATGACGTCACCCTGTACCAGGGCGTCACGCTCGGCGGCAGCGGCAAAGAACGCGGCAAACGGCATCCGACTCTTGGCAACAACGTCGTCGTCGGCGTCGGCGCTAAAATTCTGGGTGCAGTGACGGTCGGCGAAGGTGCGCGAATCGGCGGCGGCGCCGTCGTCCTGAAGGACGTCCCACCGCACACAACCGCGGTTGGCGTGCCAGCGCGCACGGTGGCCTGGACCGATCCCGTGTCGGGCCAGATCCGGCGATTGGAACGCCTACCAGATCCCGAGATGGACACCTTAACTGCCCTGCTCCAGCGAGTCGACGAGCTCGAGCTCAAGGTTCGTGAGCTCGAAGCCGCGCACGCGGATGCCGATCTCCACGCGACCTTGCGCTGAACGGGGAACACCTCATTGAGGAACGAGACGACAGCAATGACCAACAACCTTCGAGTCTACAACACGCTAACGCGGCAAAAAGAGCCGTTCGTGACAATCGAGCCGGGCAAGGTGCGGATGTACGTCTGCGGCGCCACGCCCTACGCCTCTTCCCATATCGGCCATGCCATGTCGTGGATCGTCTTCGACGTCATTCGGCGCTACCTCGAACACATCGGCTACGACGTAAGACACGCGACCAACTTTACAGACATAGACGACAAGATCATCGCCCGAGCGAACCGCGAAGAGATCGATCCGGCGGAACTGACCGCGGGGTTGATCGCCGAATGGCATCGCGAAAACCAAGCGCTCGGCATCAAGCCGGCGACGCTCTATCCGCGGGCAACGCGGGAGATCCCAGCGATCGTTGAGACGATCGAGGGACTGATTCAGAAGGGCTATGCCTATCCGGTCGATGGCGACGTGTACTACCGCGTGCGCGCCTTCGAGGACTACGGCAAGCTCTCCCACCGTGACCTCGACGATCTCTTGTCCGGCGCCCGCATCGAAGTCGACGAGCGTAAAGAGGACCCGCTTGATTTCGCCCTCTGGAAGGCCGCCAAGCCAGGTGAACCGAGCTGGCCAAGCCCTTGGAGCGCCGGTCGGCCTGGTTGGCATATCGAATGCTCGGCGATGGTGTCGAACCACCTTGACGGCGTCATCGACATTCATGGCGGTGGCGCCGACCTGATCTTTCCGCACCATGAGAACGAAATCGCTCAGTCCGAGGCGTACCTCGGCCACAAGCCCTTTGCTCGCTATTGGGTCCACAACGGGCTGCTTCAACTCGGCACGGACAAGATGTCGAAGTCGATCGGCAACATCGTGCCGGCCAAGGAATTGGTCGAACGTGGTCTCGGCCGGCCGTTCCGCCTCATGGTGCTGCAATCGCATTACCGGGCGCCATTGACCTACACCGAGGATGCTCTTGACGCCGCCGCTCGCGGACTCGACCGCCTGCTCGCCGCGGCCAAGCCGGGCGCCGCCGCCTGGACCGAAGTCAACACGCTACCCGGTGGGGACCTGGCCGCACTAGTCGAGGAAACCGGTCGCCGGTTCGATTCGGCCATGGACGACGACTTCGACACGCCCGTCGCGGTCGCCGCTCTCTTCGACCTCGCGCGTTCGATCAATCGAGCGAAGGCGGACGGCGGTGATCCAGGTACGACCGAAGCCGCTCAATCTCGGCTCATCGCGCTGGCCGGTGTACTTGGTCTTGACCTCGTCGGTCAGCAAGACCACGATCTCGGCGATGTGGCGCCGATCATCGATCTGCTCATTGACGTCCGAAACCGCCTTCGAGACGCCAAGCAATGGGCATTGGCCGACCAAATCCGTGATGGACTCTGCGAGCGAGGCATCGCCATTGAGGACACACCGGCCGGGACGACCTGGCGACGCGCCGCACGATAGCGATCGCCGTCGCCGCCCAGAACATCCGCGACCGGGCGCCGAACTGCTCTACGGCCGGAACGCGGTCGGGGAAGCGCTGCGCGGCCGGAGACGGCCGCGCGCGCTCCTCCTTGCTGAAGGCGTCAAGCAGGATGAGCGACTCCAGAGCATCATCAGCATGGCGACATCCGCCGGCGCCAGGATTGAGCGACTACCCCGTGTCGATTTCGACCAACTCTTCGGTCGCATCAATCACCAGGGCGTCGCGCTCAACGCCGGACCGTATCCCTACGTTGCGCTGGACGAAGTATTCGGAGTGGTTGGCACGATCATTGCGCTCGACCACTTGCAGGATCCTCAGAACCTCGGCACGCTGCTTCGGGCCGCCGACGCCGCGGGTGTGGTCGGCATCCTGATTCCGGCGGACCGCGCGGCTGATGTGACGCCGGCGGTCGTCAACGCGTCCGCTGGCGCTGTCGAGCATTTGCGCATCGCCAAGGTACCAAACCTCGCTCGCGCTCTCGACCACGCCAAAGAGGCCGGTTGGTGGGTTGCCGGTCTCGAAACTGGAGATGAATCGACCGACCTCTTTGTAACCGACATGCCATCCCCAACTGCACTGGTAATTGGTAGCGAAGGGGACGGCCTCAGCCAGAACGTCCGCAAGCGCTGCGATATCCTCGTCTCCATTCCGATGGTCGGCCGTATCGCGTCACTTAACGCCGCCACCGCCGGCTCGGTCGTGCTCTTCGATCTCGTCCGACGACAGCGCCTCACTACCTCGTGACTTGGGGGCACGAATGCGACGTTTCGCGCTTGACGGAAGTGTACGGACAGTGTTAGGGTCAATTGTCGATTGCCCCGCAACGGCGAGGGACGTGGTCCGTCTATTTGCGCGGGCGATCCCTGCCCAGTCGCGAGGATGGTGACAAGGGGGAACCGCCGAAGGCCGTTGCAGCGGCGAACGCGGTTGTCGGAGGGACCTGGATGACCTGTCAGTGTTCGCGACCGCCCGCGCTATTCAGTCAGCGGGTTGAGCGGCGTGTCGTTCTTCAGGCATCGGCGGCCTTCGCCGCGATGGCGGCTATTGGCGGGATGATCCCGCGGTTTGTGCGCGCGCAGGGCGGCGAGGGCACTCGCGCCGAGACTTGGTTTGAGCCGCAGAACGCCGGCTCCTTCGCCGCGGCCAGTGAACCACGTGTATTGCCGAGCGACTTCACCTTCTACGCCGTCGCGCCTCACTGGAGTGGAGGCGTCGACTTCCCCGGTTTTGTCGAGATGAGCTTCAGTCCCGACGGCCAATCGTGGAGCGATCCGGTCACCGTCGCCGAAGCCAACATCGACGCCGGTCCACCCGACCGCGACAACCGAAAATTCGGCCAGCTCGCCCTGATCGACGGGGCCAACTACCTCCAATACCGTTCATTCGACGAAGTCGGCAATCCGACGAGCCTGGCGGACCTAGCATTCACCTACATCGACGCTACGGGCGGTCCGACGATCGACGACGTGTTCTCCGCTGCCGTCACCCCATCAGTCGAACGACCACCGATCATCAGCCGAGAGATGTGGGGCGCCGACGAGCGATACCGTCACGAAGACCAGGATCCTTCAGAGCCGATCCAATGGTCGCTCGACTATCAGACGGTCGAGCACGTTATCATCCATCACACCGTGACACCGAACTTCCAAGATCCCCTGCTCGCGATGCGTTCGATCTACTATTACCACGCCGTGACCCGCGGCTGGGGCGACATCGGCTATAACTACCTGGTCGACTTTATGGGCAACGTCTACGAGGGGCGGTATGGCGGCGACAACGTCATCGGTGGCCACTCGTATCGGTACGCCCAAGGTAGCTCTGGCATCGGCACAATCGGCACCTATTCTTCAATCGCCGAAACACCAGAAGCACAGGCCGGGTTGATCTGGATCACCGCCTGGGCCGGCCGCAACCTCGACCCGCTCGGCTTCGCCGACTTCCATGAGACGAGCGACTTACCGAATATCTGTGCCCACCGCGACGTCAACGATACGGACTGCCCTGGCGACGCGCTCTACAGCGATCTCGACTGGATTCGAACGAGCGTTGCCGCGGTCCTCGCAGGGCAGGTCGACCCGGATCCGAATGCCACCTACAACGAAGGCGACATCGTCAGCATCGCCACCGACGCCGCAAATGTCCGGAATGGCCCAGGACTCGACTTCGACGTGATCACAGTCGCGCCCTTCGGCGCGCTTTTCGAAGTGATCGACGGGCCGACGACTACTGATGGTTACACCTGGTATGAGCTCTCCGGCGATACCACCACTGGCTGGTGCGCCGAGGAGCTTTTGGCAATGTACGAGGACGTTCCCGCTCCGCCGCCGCCCGCCGAGTTTGACGTCGGCGACCAAGTTTTCGTCGATACCGACGCGCTCAATCTGAGGGGCGGTCCAGGGCTCGACTACGGAGTCGTCGTGACGATTGCGAATGGCACAATCGGTGAGGTCACGGACGGGCCATCCGCCGCCAACGGATACTCGTGGTACCACATCCAAACCGACCAGGGTTCCGGCTGGGGTGTGAGCGCGTACCTTTCACGCTCTGCTTCCTCCATTGACGGACCGTTCGATGTGGGCGACGAGGTCGTGGTCGATACCGACGCGCTTAACCTACGAACCGGACCAAGCGCGAATCGAGGCGTCGTTGCTACGATGCCGACCGGCGCCCGCCTCACGATCACCGCTGGGCCAGAAGAATCGGGCGGCTACATCTGGTACGAGACCAGCAGTTCGAACTACGGCAATGGCTGGTGCGTTGCCGAGTTTCTGGCGCTTGCCAGTGACAACCCCGGAGGCGGCGGACGATTCGACGTTGGGGATGACGTCGTTGTCGACACCGATGCGTTGAATCTGCGCTCTGGTCATGGGACAGGGCAGTCGGTCGTCGCCGTCATGCCGACCGGCGCCACGCTCACTGTCACAGATGGACCGCAATCGGGCAACGGCTACACATGGTACGAAGTCGCGAGCGAAGACTACGGCGACGGTTGGTGTGTGGAAGACTTCCTGGCGCCATCTTCTGGAAGTTCTGGCGGCTTTGACGAGGGCGATGTCGTCTTTGTCGATACCGACGTGCTTAATCTGCGCTCGCAGGCCAGTGCTTCGTCCAACGTTCAAGCCTCGATGCCGACCGGAACGCGCCTCGAGATTACCGGCTCCTCGCGCGGCGCCGACGGTTACGTCTGGTATCCGGTCGACAGCGACACATACGGCACGGGGTGGAGCGCCGGGGAGTTCTTGTCCCTCGTTTCCTCCGGGGCCGGCAACGGTATCGACGTCGGATCGAATGTCCGGGTGATCGACGGCGCCCTCAATCTACGGTCGAAGCCCGGAATCGACTCAGACATCTTAGCGGAGCTTCCCAACGGAACCCGCCTGCAAGTCATCAGCGGTCCCGAAGGTGGCGCCTCGTACACGTGGTACGAGGTCCAGAGTTCGACCTTCGGCGACGGCTGGTGCGCAGCCGAATATCTCGAACCTGTCTAGGCCTGATCGTCGTGCCGCCCACGTTTCAAGTAGCATCACGCTTTGCGAAAACATCTTGGGAAAGCCGCGACCGTTGCATCGGACAGGCGCGACGCGTATAGTAACAGCGAACATGTTGGGGTGTCCGTACACCCTGCCTCGTCGCGATTGGCCCCGCAAACCAGTGCAGGGTGACGGAACGAAAGTGAGCCAAGTTCGATGAAGATCATTCTCAGGCAAGACGTCGAGAAGCTGGGCGAGGCGGGGGCGGTCAAGACCGTCTCAGACGGCTTCGCCCGAAACTACCTCATCCCAAAGGGCCTGGCGATCCTCGCGACGCCGGGAGAATTGAAGGTCGTCGAGCACAACCAGAAGGTGCAGGATCGCAAGATCGAGCGGCAAGAGCAAGCACAACGCTCGTTGGCTGACCGGATTGAAGGGCAGAAGCTGACGTTCAACGCTCGCGCCGGTCAGGAAGGGCGGCTCTTCGGCTCGGTCACCGTCTCTGATATCGCGGAGCGCCTCTCGAAGATCGTGGGCCAGGAGATCGACCGCCGCAAGGTTGTTCTCGACGAGCCGATTCGCGCCACGGGTGAGCACAGCGTCGCTGTCCATCTCGTGGGTCGATTGCGCCCGCATGTGACTGTGATTGTGGAAGGCATTGACAGTCCAGCGGAAGCGGCCAGTTCGTCCGAAGACCCGGCGCCGACCGAACCTGCCGTGGACTCCGAGGCCGAGGTCGTTGCAT